>CALMWA010000382.1 GCA_937873125.1 uncultured Actinomycetes bacterium
GAGGATCGACTCGACCTCCGAGGGCCACACCTTGTAGCCGGAGGCGTTGATCATGCGCTTGAGCCGGTCCACCATGAAGAAGTACCCATCCTCGTCGTAGACCGCGATGTCGCCGGTCCTGAAGAACCGCTTGCCGTCGCGCTCGAAGAACGCCTCCTCGTCGGCCTCGGGGCGCCTCCAGTAGCCGCGCATCACCTGCGGACCGGAGATCACGATCTCACCCTCCTCGTTCGACCCCAGTTCCTCCAACGTCGTGGGGTCCACGACGCGCGCGTCGACGTCGAAATGCGGCACGCCGAGGCACTGCAGCTTCGGACGGTCGGGCGGGTTCACGTGCGTCTGGCTTATGGTTTCGGAGAGGCCGTAACCCTCCTGGTAACGGAGGCCGGTCAGATCGTTGAGTTTCTCACCGACCGCCGCCGGTAGCGGCGCGCCACCACCGCCGACGATGGCGAGCGAGGAGAGATCGTAGTCTCCGATCTTCGGGTTGGCCAGAAAGTCCACGACCATCGTGGAGATGTTCGTCCAGTGGGTGATGCCGTGGCGCTGTATGAGTTCGGCGGCGAGCTCCCGGTCCCAGCTGGTCAGGATGACGAAGGCTCCGCCGGCGTAGATCGGTGCGTTCATGCTGTGCTGCATCCCCGTTACGTGGAAGAGCGGCAGCACGCAAAGCATCACGGCGGCGGGCGTCGTCGTGTTCCACACGCTGACCCCTACGAGCGTTGCCTGAAGCGTCCGGTGAGTGTGAACACAGCCCTTCGGCCGTCCCGTCGTCCCCGAGGTGTACGGCAGGAGCGCCATATCCTTCCCGCCAATCTTCACGAGTTCCGGCTCGTACCCGCCCGAGAGCGCAGCGGCCCAGGAGACTACGCGCTCGTCCGCAACGTCCTCTCGCGGGGCCTGCACTACATCCGGGACGGCGAGGTCGGTCTCCTCCAGGTAGTCCGAGTAGGCGGCGACTATTACGCGCTCCAGGTTACTCCCACCGAGGAGCGGCGAGACGTTTCCGTACAGCTCCTGCCCCACTATGGCTACCCTAGCCCCGGAGTCCTCGACGTAGTGGACCAGTTCGTTGGTAACGAGCATCGGGTTGACCGGCACGACCACCGCGCCCAGGCGCAGGATCGCGTAGAACGCCACGACGAACTGCGGGCTGTTCTGCATGTACAGCATCACCCGGTCGCCCTTCTCGACGCCGAGTTCGTTTTGCAGGTATCCGGCGAGGACGTTCACCTCACCGAGCAGACGGCGGTAAGGAATCTCCGTCCCGTAGTAGATGATGGCCGTCTTCTCGGGATACCGGCTAGCTGACACCTCCAGGTTGTGGTAGACGCTCGTCTGCGGCAGCGGCAGCGAGCGTGGGACCCGCGACGGCCAGAACTCGAAGTAGCTCTCTATCATCCTGGACGCCTCCTCTCAACTCCCGGTGAACTCCGCCGCGCGCTTCTCGAAGAAGGCGGCGACGCCCTCCCTGTGGTCGTTCGTGTAGCCGCAGAGCGTCTGTCCCTGGGCCTCGGCTTCGAGCGCCGATTCCAGGTTGCTCTCGAAGCTCGCGTACAGGCTCTGCTTGATCCTCCCGAGCGCGCGGGTCGGCATCGCGGCCAGCCGCCCCGCGAGCGCGTTGGCCGCGTCCACGAGCTCGTCGTCGGGGACGACCCGGTTCACGAGTCCGATCCTTTGCGCCTCCTCGGCCTCGACGGGCTCACCTAGCATGCTCATCTCCATCGCGCGAGCGAGGCCGACGATGCGTGGCAGGAAGAATGAGACGCCGGCGTCGGGCATCAGCCCGATCTTGATGAACGCCACGGAGAACTTCGCGCTCTCGGCGGCGATCCGAAGGTCGCAGGCCAGCGCGATCCCCAGTCCCGCCCCATAGACCGGGCCGTGCAACGCTCCGATGATGGGCTTCTCCATCGCGGTCATGCGGGTGACCAGCCGACTGTAAGTCTCGCGCAGATACTGGCCGAGGTCCGGGTCTCCGTCGCTGCTCTCTATGATCTGGGCCAAATCCGCCCCGGCGGAGAAACCCCGCCCCTCGCCCCGGAGCACTATGGCGCGGACCTCGTCATCGTCGGCGACCTCGTCCAGCGCCTTGCGCACCTCCTCGTGCATCCGGCCGTCGAAGGCGTTCAGCACCTTCGGGCGGTTCAGCGAGATGGTCGCAACGCCACGTCTCTTCTCGAAAAGGATGGTCTCGTACACGTTCGCGTCTCCTTCAGATAGCGAGATGCCTCCCGCAAGTTAGCTGCGGGAGGCATCTCGAAAGGCTTGGTCTCCTAAGTCGTAGGTTCTTGCACTCCGGAAGCCGTCCCATGCTCGCGCTCGACAGCACTCATCTCGTCCATGTCGGCGCCGCGGGTCTCCGTGAGCAGGTAGGTGCAGAGCAGGGTGATAGCGCACAACACGGCCATGTACACGGCGATGGGGGTCGAAGAGTTGAACCTCGCGAGCAAGGCGGTGGCGATGATCGGGGCCAGGGCGCCCCCGAAGATCGAGCCGATCTGGTATCCCAGAGAGACCCCGGAGTAGCGCACCCGGGTGCTGAAGATCTCGGAGTAGAACGCCGCCTGCGGACCGTACATCATGCTCAAGAACACCGCATTGCCCAAGATGAGAGCGAGCGTGATCAAGATGAAATTTCCGGTGTCGACCATTGGCCAGAAGATGAACGAAAACACCCCGAGAAGGATCGCTCCGGCCATGTAGAGGCTGCGGCGCCCGAGTCGGTCCGAGAGGCCGGCGAAATACAGCAGGCCGAAGACCTGTACGACGGAGGAAATGAGTACGGCGGCGAGCATCGTGGTCTGCGGCAGCCCCAGGATCTCCTCGTTCGTGCCGTAGGCGAGGATGAAACTGATGAAGATGTAGAAGTTACCGTTGATCGCCACGAACGCCCCGGCGGCGAGGAAGATCTGCTTCCAGTAGACGCGGAATGCCTCGACGATGGGCGAGCCCTCGCGCTCGGCCTGGACCTCGGCCCGCGCCTCTTCGAAGCTCTTGTTGTGCTGCTCGGCTATCTGCCGGATGTAAGCCTCGTCCTGCCCCTGCTTGGCCTCCTGCAGATGACGGAAGGCCGGCGTGTCCTCCAACACGAGCTGGATGTACAGGCCGATGCCTATGAGGATGATGCTCAGCAGGAACGGTATCCGCCAGCCCCACGCTTGGAACGCCGCGGAGTCCGCGCCGAGCGTCAACGTGAGCACGAGGAAGACTATGTTCGCGAGGATGACGCCCACGGGGACTCCGACCTGGGCGAAGCTGCCGTAGAAGCCGCGCCGGTTGACGGGCGCGCTCTCCACGGCCAGCAGCACCGCGCCACCCCACTGACCGCCGACGGCGATACCCTGAACGAAGCGCAGGATGGTGAGTATGATCGGCGCCGCGATCCCTATGGTGGCGACCGTCGGCAGCAGGCCTATGAGCGTTGTTGCCGTGCCCATAATGACCAGCGCCGTAACCAGCGCCTTTTTTCGACCTAACTTGTCCCCGAAGTGCCCGAAGATCACCCCACCCAGTGGACGCCCTATGAAGGCCACGCCGAACGTGCCGAACGAGAGCAACGTCCCCGTAAGCGGGGACGCCTCCGGGAAGAATATTGCCGGGAAGATCAGGGCCGCCGCCGTCCCGTAGATAAAGAAGTCGTACCATTCGATACTCGAACCTGCGAGGGCCGTCAAAGCAACCTTTAGAATCGCGCCCTCCGGTGCCTGCTGGTGTCTAGCGCTTGCACTAGCCATACATACCTCCCATCACCCCTATTTCTGGATCGCGTTCTCCTACAGAGTCTTCCCCTGATCTCCCTTTAGATCGAGCTATATAAAGCCCCTTTCCCATGCTTCGTCTGTGCCGAAGACTAAAGCAGCGGCAATTCCGAGTCAAACGTTGCCAACACCCCTTATATGCTCTGCGCCAGCTCCGCGAAGCGGTCCAGGGCGGCGGGATTCGCGAGGGAGTCGCGGCTGGCGGCGTCTTCGGGCGGCGTGCCGGAGAGTATCTTCTTTACCGGTACTTCGAGCTTCTTGCCGTTGAGGGTCTTCGGGATTTCCTCGACGGCGTAGATCTCGTTCGGCACGTGCCGCGGCGAACACTCCTCCCGGATGCGTCCGTTGATGCGCTTCTTGAGGTCCTCGTCCAGCTCGACGCCTTCCTTGAGCACCACGAAGAGCGGCATGAAAGCCTTTTCGGGGGTCTACACATCGACGACGAGGCTCTCGTTGACTTCGTCGACCTTCTCGACGGCGGAGTATATTTCGGCGGTGCCCATGCGGATGCCGCCACGATTGATGGTCGAGTCGGAGCGGCCGTAGATTACGCACGCTCCGTCTTCTTTTATGAGGATCCAATCCCCGTGCCGCCACACGCCGGGAAACTTCTCGAAGTAAGCTGACCGGTACTTCGCGCCGTCTGGATCGTTCCAGAACGCGACAGGCATGCTGACGAACGGGCGCGTGCACACCAGCTCGCCCGGTTCGTTCGTTACCGTCTTTCCAATCTCGTTGAAGACGTGCACTGCCATCCCGAGCGCGCGGCACTGGATCTCTCCGCGGTAAACCGGAGCGATAGGGTTGCCGCCCGCGAAACACGAGACGATGTCGGTCCCCCCGCTGATGCTCGCGAGATGAACGTCGGCCTTTACCGACCTGTAGACGTAATCGAAGCTCGAGGGAGCGAGCGGACTGCCTGTCGAGAGAACAGTCCTCAGCGAAGAAAGATCGTGCGCCGCCGGTTCGAGCCCGTTCTTCTCGCACATCGCCAGGTACTTGGCACTCGTACCGAACACCGTCAGCCGCTCGGCAGATGCCATCCGCCACAGGAAGTCCTGTTCTTCCGGAAAAGGTGCGCCATCGTAAACAACTATCGTCGATCCTGTTGCAAGCGCGCTCACGAGCCAGTTCCACATCATCCAGCCGAGCGTGGTGAAGTAGAAGACGCGGTCGTTTCGGGTGAGGTCGGTGTGAAGCAGCAGCTCCTTGTAGTGCTGGAGGAGCGTTCCCCCCGCGCCGTGAACCATGCACTTCGGGAGGCCCGTCGTCCCCGACGA
>CALMWA010000383.1 GCA_937873125.1 uncultured Actinomycetes bacterium
TGATCGTCTGCACCCTCTGTTCCTGTTACCCGCGCGCTATCCTGGGCCGTCCACCCGACTGGTACAAGAGCTTCGACTACCGCTCCCGCACCGTGAACGAGCCCCGCGCCGTCATGCGCGAGTTCGGCTTCGAGCCGCCAGAGGGCGTCCGCGTGGACGTCCACGACAGCACGGCCGACATCCGCTACATGGTACTCCCGATGCGCCCGCCCGGCACCGATGGCATGAGCGAGGAGGATCTGGCGGCGCTCGTCACCCGCGACTCCCTGGTTGGAGCAAACGCGCCGCTCGCGCCGGCGCGGGCAGGGTAACTTCCCAACCTCGAGCCGCCTTGCTACCGCGAGTTCTTTTTTACTAGCTGACCGCCTTCTCTTCCTCGCGTTCGTTGGCGGCGAGGACTTTCTCGACCATGTTGGGCGGTACTTCCTCGTAGTGGCCGGGCTCAACGTGGAAGTTAGCGCGGCCTCCGGTTATGGAGCGCAGGTCGCGGGCGTAGGTTAGCATCTCGACCTGCGGTACTTCGGCCTGGATCACCTGCCGCTCACCGCGCTGCTCTATGCCCATCGGACGCCCGCGCCGCCCGGATAGATCTCCCATGACATCCCCAACAAGCTCCGCCGGAGCAAGCACCTCGACCTTCACGAACGGCTCCAGGAGCACCGGGTTTGCCTTCTCGACAGCGTTCTTGAACGCCATCGAGCCAGCGACCTTGAAGGCCATCTCCGAAGAGTCGACGGAGTGGAAGGAGCCGTCGTAGAGCCGGACCTTCACGTCCACGACCGGGCAGCCGGCGATGGCGCCCTCGCGCATCGCTTCGAGGATGCCCTTCTCGACGGCGGGGATGTACTGGCGCGGGATGGCCCCGCCGACTATAGCGTTCTCGAACTCGAAGCCCGCGCCGCGCGGCTGGGGCGTTAGCTCTATATGACAGTCGCCGAACTGGCCGCGGCCGCCGGTCTGTTTCTTGTAGCGGCCCTGGGCCTGGGCGTGGCCCTGGATCGTCTCCATAAACGGTACCTTCGGCGCTTTGGCCTCGACCTCGACGCCGTAACGGCGGTGTATCCTGTCCAGCGCGAACTCGACGTGCATCTGGGCGAGGCCGGCCAGTATGTCCTCGTTGGTTGACTCGGAACGCTCCAGCTTGAGCGACGGGTCCTCGTCCACGACCCGCTTTATGGCCTCGAAGACTTTCTCCTCCTCGCCGCGCGTCTTCGCCCCGACCGCGAACGCCGTCGTCGGCTCCGGCAGCTCCACCGACTCGAAGGTGATCTCCTTCTCCGGTTTGCAGAGCGTGTCGAAGGTGTGCGTATCCCGCAACTTGGCGACCGCGACGATATCCCCGGCGACGGCCTCGTCCACGGGACGGCGCTCCTTGCCGACGAGGTGCGTTATACCGCCGAGCCTCTCCTGCGATCCGGTGCGCGGGTTGGTGAGCCCCTCGTCCGAGCGGCAGCGCCCGCTCACGACGCGCAGCACGCTCAGGCGCCCGGCGTACGGGTCCACGTAAGTCTTGAAGACGTAGGCCGCGAACGGACCATCCGGATCGCAGGGAACCTCCTCGCCTTCCTCCGAGACCCAGCGCGAGCGGTCGATGGGGCTGGGGGCGCTGCCGGCGATCACATCGAGTACGCGGTCCACCCCGATCATGCGCTCCGCACTCGCCGCCAGGACCGGGATGATGACGCCGTCGGCGATTCCCTTGCGGATACCCTCGAAAGCCTCCTCGGTGGTTATCTCCTCGCCCTCCAGGTACTTCTCAAGCAACGTGTCGTCACTCTCGGCGATGGCCTCGAAGAGCTGCGTCTTCGCCGCGTCCACCTCGTCTTCCATGCCGGACGGTATCTCCTCGCTCTGGGTCCCGTCCACGAACGCGGTGCCACTCAAGAGCCCGTACACGCCCCGCAGGTCGTTCTCACGTCCGATAGGAAGGTTGAGTGGCACGACCGCCTGCCCGAAACGACCCCGCAACTGCTCGACGACCGACATGAAGTCCGTGCGCTCCCGGTCGAGGTGGTTCACGACGACCATGTGCGGGATGTCTTCCTTCTCTCCCCGCCGCCACACGCGCTCGGTAACCACCTGGATCGGGTCCTGCGCATGCACCACCAGCACCGCGCAATCCGCGACCCGCTGCGCCACGAAAGCATCCGCTACGAAGCCCCCGTCGCCAGGGGTATCCAGGACATTGACCTGACGCCCCTTCCACTCCAGACAGGCGACGCTCATACCGAGCGTCATGCCACGCTCGATCTCTTCCTCCGCGTAGTCCAGGACGCCGCCCTGAGAGCCGCTCCTCCCGGATGCAATCCCCAGCATCGCCTCCCCCAGAGACGTCTTGCCACTACCCCGATGACCGATCAAGCATACATTGCGAATCAACGCCGACTCTACCGCCACGAGATCCTCCTTTCCTGCGCCTAACCCCTACCGCCCACTCCTCGGGGCGGGCATTCAGCTTAGCGCAGGACCGGGCCTCGCGCAGCCACCGGCTGCTACAATCTACTGCGACTTATGAAACGTACGTCTTTCACAGCAGACACCGGGGGCGTCGCCAAAACTTGGCCTCTGCTGGTCGTGCTGGCATCCGGTCTTCTCACGTACTTCGCGCCGCACGACGAGGCCTACGCGGGCGCGGACTACGGAATTTCGCTGCTCGCGGCACTGGGAGCCGCCAGTTGCATTGGCTACCTGGCGTCCCGCCTCTCGCTGCGCTTGGATCTTCTTCCGTACCCTCGGCCCGCCGCATCCGGCCTCTCGCCATCGGCGGTCGTCACGGGCGGAACGGAGACGGGCGAAGACTGGCCCCTGCTCGTCGCCCTGCTCTTCGGACTCTTCCTCATGCTCCTCGCCGGCCTCGGCGGCTGGGTCTAATCCACGCCGGCGTCCCGCCGTTCCGGGACTCTCGACTCCCATAGGCACGCATCGTCCGTGGCGCTTGCCGCGTACGCGGGCCGAAGTTTATGGGTTCATGCCGGACATCCGTTAGACAAAGGAAAATGATAAATGGTCGATTTCTTGAAGACCCTCTTCGGTCCGCTGACCGACCTGCTCGGCGGGACGCTCCAGACCTTCCATGACTGGGGCGCGCCGTGGTGGCTCGCCATCGTCATGCTCACGGTGGTGGTGCGTTCCGTTCTCTTCCCGCTAACCGTAAAGCAGGTCAGGAGCATGAGGAAGATGCAGGAACTCAAGCCGGATCTCGACGAGATCCGAAAAAAGCATAAGGAGGATCCGAAGAAGCAGCAAGCCGAGACTCTGAAGCTCTACGGCGAGCGGAGCGTCAACCCGCTCGGCGGGTGTCTGCCGATACTCGTCCAGATGCCTGTCTTCATCACGCTGTACTACACGATCAAATCCTTCGAGCACCTGGAGAGCTTCAGGACCGGCGGCCTCCTGTGGTTCCCGGACCTCACCGTCTCCGACCCGTACTTCATATTGCCCGTCCTCTACGTCCTGACCATGATGGCCTCGCAGGAGATCACGATAAGGAACACCGCCCCCGAGCAACGCCAGATCATGCGCTTCCTGCCCCTGGTCTTCGGTGGCTTCCTGGCATTCTCCGACTTCCCAGCAGGTCTCTTCGTGTACTGGGTCGCCTCCAACTGCATCACCTTCGTCCAGAACTACACCATCTACCACATCGCTCCGCACCCCACCCCTCCCGAAACAAAGCCCGAAGCACCAGCCCAGCAGAATGAACCCGCTACAGTGTCCGCCACAGCGGGAGAGTCCGGACACACTTCCGCCCCGCCCGCTCCGAAGAAGAACCGCTCCAAGAGTAGGAAAAAGAGGAGCGCCGCGAGAAAGCGCTAGAGAGAAGTTTCGCTGCCCGACCTTACTATCGGCGAAACGGAAGTTGGGCTATCCTACGAATGTCCGGGTAAACAGGCCTGAAGGAGGAGTCGATGACGACGGGATCTAGCACGCAGAGCGGACAGCATCCGCTGCAGAGCGACCGCGGCACTACCACCATATCCAGCAACGTGGTGTCGAGCATCGTAAACGTGGCCGCCGGAGAGGTGGACGGTCTGGCGATGTCCCACGGCGGCAAGCGCCTTCCGGGAGACAACTCCCCGACCGTCGGCGAGTTCTTCGACCGCGTATCCGGGAGCGGGAGCCGGAGCCGTGGCGTCTCGGTAGAGGTCGGAGAGCGGGAGGCGGCCGTGGACCTCACCGTAAACGTCATATACGGCAAGCCCATCGCCCAGGTCACCGAGGCCGTACGCCAGAACATCATCCGGCGCGTAGAGAGCCTCACCGGCCTCGACGTTACCGAGGTCAACGTAACCGTCAACGACGTAACCTTCCTGGAGCAATAGCTCCCGCGTCCGGCTTCCGGGCTAGCCCGCAACCCAATAGACGCGAAAACGCCCCCGACGAGAGCCGGGGGCGTTTTCTTGCCGTGGTCCAGTCTTCTCTAGACCATCAGTAGTACCGGGTTCTCCAGTGTCTTCTTTACTTCGGACATGTAGAGGGCGCCGTCGCGACCGTTGGCGATGCGGTGGTCGGACGAGAGAGTGAGCTTCATGAAGCTCGCGGGTACAATCTCGCCATTCGCGTCGTAGGACGGGCGCTTGACGATGCTGCTAACGGCGATGATCGAGGCCTGCGGCGGGTTGACGATGGCGGTGAAGCTATCCACGCCGAACATCCCCATGTTGGAGACCGTGATCGTGCCACCCTGATACTCGTCGGGCTTGAGCCCCCCCTCTCTCGCGCGCGTGGCGAGGTCCTTCGACTCCCTGGAGATGGTGGCGAGTCCCTTACTCTCGATGTTCTTGATGACCGGGGTGATGAGCCCGGCGTCGAGGGCGACGGCCATCGCCATGTTCACCGACTCGTGCAGCTCGATGCCCTTGCTGGTGTACAGGGCGTTGAGGTTCGGGTAGCTCCTCAGCGCGACCGCGCACGCCTTCATCACGAAGTCGTTTACGGAGAGCTTTATGCCGTCCGCTTCGAGCTGCGCGTTGAGGTCTTTGCGAAGGGCCATCGCGGCGTCCATCTGGACCTCGACGGTGGCGTAGAAGTGCGGGATGTGCTGCTTGGCCTCCGTCATCCGGTCGCCGATGATCCGCTGCATCTTCGTCGGCTCGACGAGCGTGGTCCCCGGAGCCCCGGTCGGCTCCGGCAGCTTCTGCGCCTGGAAGCCCGCCTGCGCGGCCTGCTGCGGCTGCGCCTCGGCTCCACCGTCCGCTCCGGCGACCGGCGGCTCTGCCGCACCGCCGTCGCGCTTGGCCGTGCCGCTCTCCATCGCCGCCCGCACGTCCCGCTCCACGATGCGTCCGGCCGGTCCCGAGCCATCTATCTTCGAGAGGTCCAGGTCATTTTCCTGGGCCAGCCGCCGTACTATCGGCGAAGCCCGGAAATGACCGTTACCGCCGGCCTGGGCTGCGCGGCCATCGCCCGAAGGCGCTCCCTGCTCCGCTCCAGCGTCCTCCGTCTGCGTGGCGGTGGCCTGGGCTCCGTCCCCTTCGTCGCCGCCCTCGGTCTCTTCGGCCTCGGCCCCACCACCCGCGCCACGCTCTGGGGCTTCTTCGCCCTCGCCGGCGATAAAGGCTATGGCTTCGCCGACGGGGACTTCCTGGCCTTCGGAAGCGATGAGTTGGGCGAGAGTTCCGGCGTTCTCGGCCTCCAGCTCCATCGTGACCTTGTCGGTCTCGATCTCGGCTATCGGGTCGCCTTCGGAGACTTCATCGCCTTCGCTCTTGAGCCACTTGAGGAGGGTGCCCTCCTCCATCGCGTCGCCCATCTTGGGCATGATCACTTCGGGCATCTTACTTCTCCTCTATGTACAGAGCCCGGCGGGCCGCGTTCGCCACTTGCTTCTCACTCGGGAAGGCCGCAAGCTCCAGGTTGCGCGCATACGGCGCCGGAACTTCCGCCCCGCTCACCCGCATCACCGGAGCGTCCAGGTAATCGAAGGCTTGCTCCTGGATGATCGCCGCCACCTCACTCGCCACCCCGAACCACCGCCACTGCTCCTGAACGGTTACCGCCCGATGAGTCTTCTTGACCGACTCGACGATAGTCTCCTCATCGAACGGCCGTATGGACCGGATGTCTATGACCTCGGCCTGGACGTCGTCCTCCTCGGCCAGCGTGTCGGCGACGCGCTGGCACAGGTTCACCTGCCGTCCGTAGGCGATGAGCGTAACGTCCGAGCCCTCGCGGGCCACGCGGGCCTTACCGAACTCCACAGCGTTGTCGCCGTCCTCCACCTCGCCCTTCGTACCGTAGAGAGCGCCGGCTTCGAGGAAGATCACCGGGTTCGGGTCTCTTATCGCGGTGATCATCATGCCCTTCACGTCGTTGGGCGTCACCGGCGAGACGACCTTGAGACCGGGGAAGTGCCCATACAGGTTCTCCAGGCTGTGGGTGTGCTGGGCGGAGAGCTGTACGCCGCCACCGTTCGGACCGCGGATGACCAGCGGCACTTCTACCTGCCCGCCGGAGAAATAACGGACTTTGGCTGCGTTCTGGATGATCTGGTCGGAGGCGAGGAACGAGAAGTTCCAGGTCATCATCTCGACTACCGGTTTCATGCCCAGCATCGCCATTCCAATGGCCGCTCCGGTGAACCC
>CALMWA010000384.1 GCA_937873125.1 uncultured Actinomycetes bacterium
GACCGTGCGGCAGTGGATCAGCGCGCTGGTTATCCCGGGGATTGCTTTTCTGGCGAGTCAAGGCTTCGGGGGGCGCACCTTCGCCCTGGTGCTCATCGGGTTCGTCGTCGTAGCGGTGCTGGCGGCGGTGTGGGGTTTTCTCAGGTGGCGGGCGACGACCTATGGTGTCTCCGGTGGGGCATTTCACTTGCGGCAGGGTGTAATACAGAAGACCGAGCGCACGATACCCCTGGAGCACGTCCAGTCGGTGGACACGGTGCAAGGGATCATCCAGCGCGTTTTCGGAGTGGTGGAGGTGCGGGTCGAGACCGCGGGGGGCGGGGGAGACGCCCCCGATGCCTCACTCCCGGCGCTCGGCATAGAGGACGCGGAGGCGCTCAGGCGTGAGATCCAGGGCTCCGCGGGAGCCGGTCCCCGCGCTGTTACGGAGACCGGAGAGGAGGTGGAGGGCGGACCGGCGGTGATCCGGGCTCTCTCGACGCGGGACTTGCTCGTCGCGGGCGCGACGAGTGGGCAGATCGGGGTGGCGCTCTCCGTGATCGCCGTCGGCTCCCAGGTCTTCGACGATATCTTCTCCAACGGCTTCGCCGAGAGAATCATCGAATCCCTGGCACCTCGCTCCGTTACGGCGGCGCTGCTGCTGGTGCTCGTCGTCGGGCTCTTCGCCTGGCTGCTCGCGATAGCCGGCACGGTACTGTCCTATGCGAGATTCACGCTCTCGCGCGACGGAGAGTTTTTGTACATCCGGCGCGGCCTGCTGGAGAAGCGCGAGGCTACCATTCCGCTCGCCCGCATCCAGGCCGTGAAGGTGGTCGAGGGAGTTCTGCGCCAGCCGTTCGGACTCGCGATGGTGCGCGTGGAGAGTGCCGGTTACGGCCAGGACGCCGGCGTCTCTACGACATTGTTTCCGCTCCTGCCGCGCGAGGAGGCGCAGGATCTCCTTCGGCGAGCGGCTCCTGAGTTTGCCGTGGAGCCGCCCCTGGAGAAGCTGCCCCGCCGCGCCTTCCGGCGCTACGTCTTCCGCGCTGTGCTGCCGGTGTTGTTCCTGATCCCCACCCTCGCCGCTGTCTCGATCCTGGCGCTGGACTTCATCCCCGGCGCGTTCCTGGCGCTTCTCTTGCTCGCGCCGGCGGTTTTTCTGGGATGGCTACGTTACCGGGATGCCGGGTGGGCACTTGACGGCGGACGTCTCGTGGTGCGCTCGCGGATGCTGGCCCGGACGACGGCCGTCGCACCGCGTCGCCGGCTGCAATCCCGGAGCGTCCTGCGGAGTCCGCTGCAGCGCCGTCTGGACCTTGCGACCTTGCGCGCGCAGTTGGCTTCCGGCGGTGGAGGTGTGGCCGTCGAGGTCGTGGACCTGGGCTCGGAGACGGCCAGCGCCCTCCTCGAACGCCTGGGACCCCGGACCGCTGATCCCGTCACCGAAACCTGAGACCGGCCGCCGGATTCCGTTCTGTTAGTGGCAGCGTCCCGTGCCCGAGTCGGTAAATGTCGTGCCGGGTATGTTGACGAACTTCCAGGTGTAGGAGCCCGCGCCGAGGTTGAGTTTCAGTACGCCCGGCGTCTTGTCGTTCTTGACGACGCTATTGGGGGCTGTTCCGTTGATCGGGCCTTCGGGAGGCTTGCCGCCCGTGCCGACGATGAACTCGCGAATACCGCGACTCAGGTCTCGCGCCCCGGTTGGAGTCTGCGGGATGAACCGCTCGTAGCGGTGGGCGTGCCCAGAGAGGATCACATCCGCACCCCGGTCGTAAAGAGTCCTCCAGAAAGGCCGAACCGCAGTGGATTCGGTCTTGCCTCCCGGTGCGAACAGCGGATGGTGGAAGTAGGCGAGGGTGCATCGGGAAGGGTTGTTGGCGAGATCCTGCCGAAGCCAGCGGCCCTGGGACGAGTTGACGCCGCAGCCGCCGACCTTGTCGCAGTTGCTGTTCAGCGCGATTATGTGCCAACTCCCACGGTCGTAGCTGTAGTAGCCCCGGCTCGGAATGCCGGCCCTGGCCCTAAAGTAATTGTAGTATGGGCGGGTGCCCGTCGAGTAGTACTCGTGGTTGCCGGGGGTGGGACGGGTGCGGGCCTTGAACTGGCCCCACGAGGGGTTGTAGCAGTTGGCGAACTCGCCGGCCGTGCCGTCGGGATAGACATTGTCGCCGAGGGTGAAGACGGTACCGGGAATACGTTTGACGAGGTTCGCGGTCGCCTCGTCGCGCCGGTTCCCGCAGTCGGCGATGTCCCCGGCTCCTACCAGGGTGGTAGTGGGGGCCTGCTGGGCAGAGACCGGAATGACCACGAGCGCGGCCGCCAGGGATGCGAGCAACACACATAAAGCGTACTTGAGACTTCTATAGGTGTGGTCTCCCACCGGCGGACCCCTCCTGATGCTGTTGTCTTAGGCAGTTATCGGAAGTTCGGAATGAGGAGTATAGAACAGTAGCGGGTGAGTCCGCTACCCGGTCGCCAGGGGGTCGGGGAGCCAGTCTCGCGTCAGGTAGAGCCAGAAGGCGAGACCGGCGTATTCCTCGTAGCGTTGGAAGCGTCTTCGTATCTCTTTGTCGCTGACGCCCTCTTCTCCGGCGAGCTTCGCGTATTTCGGGCGGGTCCAGGAGTCGAGAATGAGGCGCGAGTAGCGTCCGAGCATCATCATGACGTGCGCCGCCGCGTAAGGGCCGACGCCCGGCAGGGAGATCAGGCACCGCTCCAGTTCGTCGTCGGGAAGTTGCGATTCAGATCGACGCCCCTGGCGTTGCCGC
>CALMWA010000385.1 GCA_937873125.1 uncultured Actinomycetes bacterium
ACGGCGGTGAGATACGGCCGACCTTCGGGGTGCCGGTGCGAGAGATTCAGGAGGGCATCAAGCACGGCGTCCGCAAGGTCAACGTGGACACCGACCTGCGCCTCGCTTGCACCGGCGCCATCCGCAAGGCGTTCGCCGAAGAGCCCAGCGAGTTCGATCCGCGCTACTACAACAAACCCGCCCGCGCCGCCATGCAGGAAGTCGTGAAGGCTCGCATGGAGGCGTTCGGCCAGGCCGGACACGCTGGAGACTACGAACCGGTCACCCTCGAAGAGATGGCGGATCGCTACGCGAAGGAAGGCCACGAGCTTACGGCGACCTAGAAACGTCTAGCGGTTGGTTTCGAGCGGTCAGCCTTCGGGCTGGCCGCTTTCTATGTCTCCTCCGAGGTTATCCACTTGACGGTCTTCGGCGGGGTGTAGCGGGCGAAGGCGTTGAGCATCGCATCTGGGTCGTACTCCACTAGCACGAGTTTGCGGTGCTCGGCGCTCACGAAACCCTTCTCCACCATATGGTCGAAGACCTTTAACAGGGGATCATAGTAGCCGCTGGTATTGAGGAGGCCGCAGGGTTTCTGG
Organism: uncultured Actinomycetes bacterium; assembly: GCA_937873125.1. Lineage (GTDB taxonomy): Bacteria > Actinomycetota > Rubrobacteria > Rubrobacterales > Rubrobacteraceae > JACDDK01. Next base: position 579 of record CALMWA010000385.1, read on the forward strand.
TGCTCGCCGAGTTGCGCCCAGGTGAGGATCTCGAAGAACTCTTCCAGGGTGCCGGTGCCGCCGGGAAGGGCGATAAAGCCGTCTGACAGCTCCGCCATCAGGGCTTTGCGCTCGTGCATCGAGCCGACGACGCGCAGCTTCGTGAGGGTGTGGTGCGCTATCTCGCGTTCGACGAGTGCCTTCGGCATTACCCCGACGACTTCTCAGCCGGCTTCGAGCGCGGCGTCCGCCACGACGCCCATCAGGCCGACGTGACCCCCGCCGTAGACGAGCGTGATGCCGTTCTGGGCGAGCGTGCGGCCGAGGGCTTCGGCGGCCTCCGTATAGGCTGAATTGTTTCCAGACCTGGAGCCGCAGAAGACGCAGATGCTCTTCACCCGGTTAGAACCGCTGGACGAGCACGACACCGGCGACGATCAGGAGCGCGCCGAGGAGGCGGGGGAGGGTAGCCTCGTGGACGGGGAGCCGCAACAGGCCGAAGTGGTCCAGAATAATGGACGCGGTGACCTGCCCGGTCAGGAAGAGCCCGACGGTGGTGGCAGCTCCGAGGCGGGGCGTGAGGACAACCGAGGCGAACACGAAGAAAGCGCCGAGAATGCCGCCGGTCCAGACCCACCACGGGGAGCCTGTGATCTCGCCGAGCGCCGGCGTCGAACGGGTTACGGCGAGCGCCGCGATCACCAGGAATACGGTCCCGATCAAAAACGACACCGCCGCCGCCGCGACCGGGCCTCCTACGACGGTCCTCAACTGCGTGTTGACGGCGAACTGCGTAGAGAGGGCCATCCCGGCCACGAGGGCGACCGGGAGCAACAGAAGCCAACTCATCCGTGTCACCTCCTAGTCCCTGGGCTCGTAGACGTCGTAGAGGATGGGCTCTATGCCTTCGTCACCGACGCCGGAGCGGTACTGGATGTAGCGGGCGCGCTGCAGGTACGCCAGCGCAGTCTTCATGCGCCCTTCGAGCGCCGGTATCTTCTCCTCAAGATCCCTGATCTTCGAGGAGTCGAGGACCACGTCGTCTTCGTCGTTGTCCTGCCAGACCTCCC
>CALMWA010000386.1 GCA_937873125.1 uncultured Actinomycetes bacterium
CAGACCTGCTGGCCGCGCTCCGCGCAGCGGAGAACTTTGCGGATGGACGGGCCGCGCTTTTCGTGTACGCGCTGCGGCGGGCGCTGCGGGATATCGACGGGGGTGTGAGTCTTCGCGCCTCGTGGTCCGTCGGAGGGATCGAGGAGCGCGGCGGCTCGTTCGTGCATCGTCGGGGACTCGTGGCGGCCGGTGAAGGAGAAGTTCTCGTGGCGGGTAGTAGTGTTACCGCCGGAACAGGTAAAATGCGGGGGAGCGCGCCGCCGTTTGAAATCCGTGAGAACGAGGGTCGGTGGGCTTGGGAAGAGGCGGGGTTGGTGGAGCGGATGGCGGGACTGAGTCCGCCGGGGGGCTGAGAGTGGACTTACTGATGGTGCGGGACCGGGCGACGGGCCGGTTCGTCTACACTGAGCGGCTGGAGCGCCGTTTCGGAGAGACCCCCTGGGCCTACGTCCGGCGCAGCGTCCGGCGGGAGGGCCAGATCCGGAACCGCTTCAACGAGAGTTCGCTGGAAGTGCTCGTCGGATGGGGTACCAGTTCGGTCGAGGAATTCCTCTCGGCCTATCCTGAGTACGGCCCGACGGGATCGGCAGACGAAGAAGCTGAAGGCTAACAACCAGAAGGAGGCAGAGTTGACGGGTGAAGTGCTGGACAAGTTCTCTGGTTTAATCTCGACCGCTCTAGGGCTCGTAGCGGCGCTCGCCTGGAACACGGCCATCCAGAACCTGTTCAACCTGATATTCGGCAAAGCTGGCGGGGCTTTGATCGGGCAGTTCGTCTACGCGATCCTGATCACGATCGTCGTCATCTTCGCCACCATCGCCGTCAGCCGCGCCGCCGAGCGGGCAAAGAAGGCAGAAGAGGAGAGGGACAGAGGGATACTGGGGCTCGGTCGCTCGAAGGAGTAGCCTCTCCCTACTTGAAGTCCTCCGGGGAGACCCGGTTCATCCAGTCCTTGAACTTGTCCACGACCTCGTCCTCTGGGGCATCTTCTATCGCTTCCTCGAAGACGACCCCGGCCTCCTCTATGACCTCGTTAGCGGCGAAGATCTCCGCGCCCGCCCGCACCGCCAGAGCGATGGCGTCGGAGGGCCGGGAATCTACCTCTACGGTACGCCCGCCGATATCCACGCTTATCGTGGCGAAGAAGGTGGAGTCCTGTAGCCGGGTGACGATGACTCGTTCCATAGATCCGCCGAGCTCGGAGACAAGGCTGACGGTGAGGTCGTGGGTAAGTGGGCGGCTGAACTCCTGGTTTTGGAGCTTCATCAGGATCGAGCGCGCTTCGGCCTGGCCGATCCAGATGGGCAAATATCTATTCTCTTCCTCTACTTTCAAAATCACGATGGGGCTTGAGGTGAAGAGATCCATGTTTATACCGTATATGGACATCCGGGTGAGGCCGTTATCGCTCACTGGTTTTTGCTCCTCTCAAACCGCGAGGTTCCGCGAGGCTGTGATGATCCATTAGACACAGTTCGATTTTACTTCCCGCCTCTCCGGTCTTCAATCAGGTTGTCAGGAAGAGCCCGGTGTTGTAAATTATCCCGGCTGGCATCCCGGCCGGCGTCCGTGGGCCTGTAGCTCAGGTGGTTAGAGCGCTTCTCTGATAAGGAAGAGGTCCCTGGTTCGAGTCCAGGCAGGCCCACTCGTAAAATTCCGCAATTTGCAGGTAAAATGTAGAGCATGAAAATGGCCCCGGACACACTCCGGGGCCTCTGTACACCAGTTGTACACCAATTGGAGGCAAGGGCATTCAGCCTAGGGCTTCGCCCATCGCGTCGGCGGCCTCGCCGCCCATTCCCGGCAACATGTGAGAATAAGTATCGAGGGTTATGACAATAGAGGCGTGGCCGAGGAGCTCCTGAACGAATTTCGGGTGTACATTCCTCTGGAACAGGAGCGAGGCACAGGTGTGCCGGAGGTCGTGGAAGGTGATCCCGGGTAGCCCCGCCCTCTTCAAGAGCGGCAGGAATGACCGCTGCCGCAGGTTGGACGGGTTGACGAGCCCGCCGCCCTCGCCCGCAAACACGAGCCCCTGGTCCTCGTACAATGAGGCGGCCTTCAGCTTCTCCCCGGCCTGGTGCGCCCGGTGGCGTTTAAGGGCTTCCGCGGCCCTCGGCGTCAGGCGCACGGTGCGCCGGCTCTTCTTCGTCTTCGGCTCGCCGAGCGCCACCTTGCCGCCGTGCCGGGTGAGCGTGCGCCTGACCCGCAGCGCTCGACGTAAGCATCCGCGCGCCGGTCGGTGGAGACATCAACGTAGGGTTCGGAGAGATATACCTGGACTCCTCGGTCGCGGGCGATGTCGACGTGCGGCGCGGCGACCTTCGCCTCGGACCGAATGCCAAGGTCGATGGCCACGTCTCCGTGGGTAGCGGATCCGTTCAAGCGCAGAGTGAAGCCGTGCTCCCCCAGCATCTCGACGCCGGGACGACGGCGCAACTCCGGCACGTACCCGACAGAGCGGAATCTCCGGCTATGGTCGGGTGGCTGTTAGCGACGCTCGCGCTCGTCGCGTGTACTATTCTCGCCACGGTCGCGCTTCCTCGTCCGGTCCACGCCGCAGCCCTCCGACTTGGGCGGTACCCGGCGCGTTCCCTGCTCTTCGGCGTGATCTCCTTGCCGTTGGCGGTGTCGCTTACCGCGGCGCTCGCCGTGTCGGTCGTGGGGGTGCCGCTTCTGCTTCTTCTGGCTCCGGCGTATCTCGCCCTGCTCTTTTTCGGCGCACTGGTGACATCCCACTTTATAGGGCGCAAGGTCCTGATGTCCGCCGATCTCTATCGAGACGGAGACGTTCCGGCCGCCGCGATCGGGGTCATTATCGTCGCCACGGTGCATCTGATCCCCGTAGTCGGCGAGTTAGTCCCGTACCTTGTCTCTCTCCTCGGTACCGGAGCCACCATAATTGCTCTGTCCGCCTACTATCGGTCGTTCCGTCGTTAGACCTGATCCACGGATGCGGCATCGAAGTCCCTTGTCTCGACGACAACCGCAGCAGGGCCAAATGAAAGTCCCTTCCGGCGCCCTCGTCTCGGGAAGGGCGGAAAAGTGGAACAAATCAGGGATTTGGCTCGCGGCAGGGAACTTCCCGCGACCACGAACGAGCATGTGACAAACGCGTGACCTCCAATGAAGTCATGTGCTTGCGCCGTCAGGTTCCCTGTTCGCACACGCCTTACCCAGCCGGGAAACCGACGTTGCGCTTATACTTCTAGTGATGTTAAGCAGCTTCAAAGTATGGGGACTTCTCATCCCTCTCGTCCTCTTCGGGCTAGTGGCGCTCCCGCTCGTCCCGCAGGCCGAGACGAGTTCGGTGGCGTTGAAGGCTGCGGAGATCGAGAACACCGGCACGCTCTTGAGCGAGAACGGGGCCGAACTCGAAGCTCCGTCGGAAGACCCGCGGGAAACAATCACCGGTGGCGGAGGGCCGAGTTCCATGACGCTCACGGTGCCGAAGCTCGGCATAAAGAACCTTGCGATTCCCGCGGGTTCGACCCAGGCTGAGCTGGACCGGGAGGGAATCATGCACCTGGAGAATACCGGCCTGCCCTGGCAGGATGGCTCGAACACCTTTATTGTAGGCCACGCCCTCGGCTTCATGTACACTAAGGTTCCCTACGTCTTCTACAAGCTGGACACGATGCGTCCCGGCGACGAGATCCTCATCCGCGACAGCGCGGGAGAGAGGTACGTGTACCAGGTCTACGACCTGTTGACCGTGCGGCCCGCGGACTACTGGGTAACATACCCTGTGGACGGCAAAACCGTGGTCTCGCTCCAAACCTGCACGCCCATACCGACCTTCGAGAACCGCCTCATAGTCCGCGCCGAACGCGTCGGTTAGCTTCTCGGCGAGTATGCTATCCCCGTCGGCATATGGTTTCAGGCATGCAGGCGTACGCTGACCAACGAGATTTTACGAGCATCGACCCGGTGTAAGAAGCGCTCATACAGCCGCTTGATCTCTACCGGAGAGAGCCCGCTCGGCCGTAGGGTCCGCCGATTAAGCGGTGGCGTACGCGGACGAAGCACCCCGCGTTCACGCCTGGTGGATACCACGGCGGCTCGTTCGGGCGCGGAGCCAGAGCTGTTCTCACCGCTCGGCGCCGGAGGCCTGCTCGTTGCGGCGAAACCGGGGCTCAGTTCACCGGGCGCTCGTCGTAGGGGGCGTCTTTCTCGGCGGGCTTGAGGAACTTATAGGTGTCGGTGTGAAGGACGTCGTCGAAGACGACCTTGCCGTTCTTCGTCACCTTCTGGTACGTCACCCATTTGGTCACAGGGTTGCCCTCGGCGTCGTCGTACTCAGCGATCTTCTCGGAGTTCATCTCCACCCGCGTGCCGTTGGGCCGGCCCCACACCTCGGCGTAGACGTTTCCGGTGCCCTCTTCGACCCACTCCCGCACCAGGACGTAGCCGTCGGTGGTGTTCTTGAACTTCATGTCGATGGCACCGAACCATACGGTTGCGTCGAAGCCGGGCCGTATATAGGGCAACTCCGCGTAGTGCGGCTTGCGCTCTACGACGTCGAGGCCAGCGAAGTTGACCGCCATATAGAGCGTAGAGGAGACCTGGCAAAGACCGCCGCCTTCCGCCTCATCCACCCGGCCCTTCACGATAACCTTCGTCTCCGCGTATTCCAGCGGCGCGGCGAGTTCATTGAACGAGAAGACCTCGCCCGGCGCCAGTGCGGTGCCGCTCACGGCGTCGGAGGCGATCTTGAGGTTATCTATCCGGCCGGGGTCGTCATCGTAGGTGAGGTAGTTGGTCTTGTAGGAGCCGAGCATCTCGGTCGGCTTCAGCTTCTCGGCCCTGGCGGTCGTGAGGACCGGCTCGTCTCTGACCACAGGCACCTCGTAGGCGCGCTTGCCGTCGAAGATACCCGTCTTGAGGGCGTCGAAGAACTTTGCGTCCTCGATCCTCCGTCCGGTCTCGCCCGGGGTCACCTTCACCCCGCCGCCCGCGAATGCGAAGCCGGCCTCCTTCGGCTCGACCGTGAGTTTCTCGTACATGCTCCCCAGGTATCGTCCTAGCCCACCTTTTGTAAGGGTAACCTCGATGGTGCCGGCTTTTTTCTCCACGCCGAGGGCGGTCCCGATCTGGGCCGGGTCTACGGTCCACGCCTGCTCCTGGTGCTTGAGGGTGAGCGGTCCGGACATCGCCCGCCGGGCCTTCTCCGCCGCCGCCTCTGCCTCGACGGTTGTGACCTCCGGCTTCGAGATCTCGCCGACGACCCTTGCCTCGCCGCTCAGTTGCTCGACCGCCTCCTCCACGCTGCGCGTGGTCCCCGCGACATCGAGCTTGTAGCCTTCTCTGGATCCGACGACCTGCACCTCGGCATCGCTGATCTCGACCCGCGCGTCCTTCGGTTCCCGGTCGAGACGGGAGGCCAGCGCTCTCAGGCGCGCCCGGACCTCCCCGGCCCGGTAGTCCGCCTCGGGTGGTACCTCCACCGACCCGAACGCGGCGCGCAGCCGGTCGGAGAGGCGCCTTGTCAGGCTTCCCTCGCGCCCCACGGTGTAGGCGTCCTCCACGGTAGCAGTAACGTCGTACTCGACCCCCAACTCCTCTGAGGTGACGGAGAATCCTCTGGGACCCGCAAGTCGGATCTCACCGCCCGCCGTCAGGTCCTTCAGGGCCTTCTCCGCCTCCGCGGGCGTCTTGCCGCCGAGCTCCGCCTCCCCCACCTCCACGCCGCGATAGATTTTGCCAGCGTTCACCCAGTAATCGATCGCTACCAGGACGGATACCACGGCACAGAGGATTACCAGCACGCTGGAGAAACCCCGTCCCGACGCGCCCGACGCGGTTCGGCCTTTGTCAGAGCCTCCTGCGCGGGTCAGTCTGGTTGGTATTCTGAGCCGCAAGGCCCCTACCTCTCTCGAGTATCGTCGTCTCGAAGATTCAGATTATATAAAGCCGCCGTTCGTGACAGCACATACGGGGCGCGAGGCGATCGTTCCGGCGGCCCGCTACTGACCGTGGGTGGCGTCCGTGCTGGCGCGCCACCACAGCAACATGTCGCGATTTTCGCTGATATCCTCCGGAGGGACCCCGCCCGCGAAGGCGGTCTCTCCAAGCGTAGCCTTCTCCGAGCCGCAAGTCTTTTCGGCCCGAGAGAGGTCTTCGGGTAACGGCTATTGCGGCGAGAAATCCGCATAGTCGGCACTGGCGACTCCGAAGCCGAGGACGTCCACCGCGGTTGATACGGGGACGAGCGGTAGTAAGTTTTACGCGTCGAATACTCATCACACACTTTCCAGCGTTTCTCCAATGGATCGATGGATGTTGCGCTCAGAAATAAACCATCCTCTAGGTCGTCTTCACGTCGACCCGCTCCGCCTGGACTACAAGGCGTGCGGTCTCCGGTCCCGGCGGTGAAGACAGGAGTCCGGGGGTTATGGTCCACCAGTCGTCCACGTTCGCGACGCAAGTCTGCAACGTAACCATGTCGCGGCCGGCGACGGGGGCCGTGACCCAGTTATCCTGTGGCATGACGGCGAATACCTCGGTTACCTCGTAAGTGTAAGTAGTCCCGTTAGCGTCCGAGAGAATGACCTTGTCACCCTGCTGCATGGATGGGAGATTGTAGAACTGGTTGTAGCTTGGGGTGCCCGCGTAGCCGATCCGGTGCGCCGCTATGTAGGTGTTGCCGTTCGGTTGCCACGGGAACGCCGTGCTGGGCAACTTTATGGCCCCGTTGTCCATGGCCACGGGGTCCTCGGTGTTGGCAACAGAGTTGTCGTAGAGGCCCAGCTTCGGAACGGTGAGATAGAGATCGTTGGTGGCAGGGTCGGGCGCGTCATCGCTGCCGGCGTCTTTCTGTTCACTCTTCTCTTCCTTTTTCGGGCCGGTGCTAAGAGTGATGCCCACGGCCTCACCCTCTTTTATCTGATTCCCAGGCAACGGGTCCTGCCAGAACACGCCACCCTTGTCGTACTCGCCGTTGGCTTCTTTTTTCACTTCGCCGAGCTTGAGGCCCTTGCTCTTGAGCATCTCCTCGGCCTCTTCTTCGGTCGCGTTGTAAGGGATATCGGGGACCTTTACGACCACGGGCTCCGGCTTGGCGACCGCCTC
>CALMWA010000387.1 GCA_937873125.1 uncultured Actinomycetes bacterium
GTTCGAGGCGGTGCTCGGCATAAACGACCTGTACATGGTCTACATCGGGGATCGTCTCGGTTTCTACCGGACGCTGGTTGAGATCGGACCCGCCACGTTCGCAGATCTCGCCGCCGCCGCCAACACTCACGAGCGGTACACGCGCGAGTGGCTGGAACAACAGGCCGTTACCGGCATCCTGGAGATCGACGATCCCGGCCTCGACGCGGGTTCCCGCCGCTACCACCTGCCGGATGGTCACGCAGAGGTCCTGACCGAGCGAGATAGCCTCAACTATCTCGCTCCGTTCGCCCGGATGATGGTCGGGATAGTGAGACCGGTTCCCGATGTGCTGGAAGCGTTTCGCTCCGGCGGCGGCGTCCCTTACGCCAACTACGACACCGATTTCTGCGAGGGACAGAGCGAGATGAACCGGACTCAGTTCATCAATCTGCTCGGTAGCGAGTGGCTGCCGTCCGTACCGGACGTTCACGCCCGGCTCCAGGCCGACCCCCCGGCCCGCGTCGCCGACATCGCCTGCGGCACGGGATGGTCGAGCCTCGCCATGGCCGCCGCATATCCCAAGGTTCGCGTGGACGGCTTTGATCTCGACGAGTACTCCATCGAATTAGCGGAGCAGAACTTAGCCGGTACCTCGCTGGCGGACCGCGTCAGCTTCGAAGTGCGCGACGCTGCAGACCCTGCTTCGCAGGGCAGCTACGAACTCGTTACCGTGTTCGAGGCGATCCACGATATGTCCTCCCCGGTGGAAGCGTTGCGGGCGATGCGCGGCCTGCTAACCGATGATGGTAGCGTCATCCTCGCGGACGAGCGTGTGGCCGAGACGTTTACCGCGCCCGGCGACGAGATCGAACGCCTGATGTACGGTTGGAGTGTCTTGCACTGCTTGCCGGTGGGGATGGCGGACCAGCCTTCAGCCGGAACCGGCACGGCGATGCGGTCTAGTACCTTACGTGAATACGCCCTTGCGGCTGGATTTCGCGACATCGAGATACTGCCTATAGAGAACGACTTCTGGCGCTTCTACCGGCTCGCGTCCTGACAGCCAACTGTACCTGAGACAACCTTATCGTCGGCTGACATTCGCCTCGTCTGGCATAGAATAAGCCTCCGACTTGACAGGTTCTCTTACGGAGGAAGATCCTCATATGCCAGACATTACGGTAATAGGCGGCGGTCTCGCCGGCAGCGAGGCAGCGTGGCAGGCGGCTGAACTAGGCTGCTCGGTCGAACTTTGGGAGATGCGTCCCGTAAAGGAGACCCCGGCCCACCGCACCGAGCACTTCGCCGAACTAGTCTGCTCGAACTCCCTCGGCAACAACGCCCTCGAAACCGCCTCCGGGCTGTTGAAAGAGGAACTGCGGCGGCTAAATTCCATCATTTTGCGCTGCGCCGACGAAAACTCCGTACCCGCCGGTGGCGCCCTCGGGGTCGCCCGCGAGGACTTCCCGCGAGCGGTTACAGAGACCATTCACGAGCACCCGAAAATCGAGGTGGTGCGTAGGGAGGCGACGGAGTTGCCGGATGGACCGACCGTGATCGCCACGGGTCCGCTCACTTCGGACGCGCTGGTCGAGAAAATAGAGGTTCTCTCCGGCGAGACCCTATACTTCTACGATGCGGCTTCTCCTATAATCCACCGCGATTCGCTGGACGAGAGCGTCGTCTACCTCGCCTCCCGCTACGGCAAGGGCGAGGCCGCCTACCTGAACTGTCCGATGACCGAGGAGCAGTATTACACTTTCGTCGAGGACCTTTCGACCGCGGAGCTGTCTCCGATCAAGGACTTCGAGGAGGACATGTACTTCGAGGGTTGCCTGCCCGTCGAGACCATCGCCCGGCGTGGGAGGGACACGTTGCGCTTTGGCCCGATGAAGCCCGTCGGATTACCGGATCCGAGGACCGGTGGGATCCCCTACGCCGTCGTGCAACTGCGCCAGGACGACGCCGAGGGCCGGCTCTTCAATATCGTCGGCTTCCAGACGCGCCTGAAGTGGGGCGAGCAGCGCCGCGTCTTCCGCACGATACCCGGCCTGGAGGGCGCGGACTTCGCCCGCATGGGCGTCATGCACCGCAACACCTACCTGCCGGCGAATCGCATGCTGGAGGCGACGATGCGGATCAGGGCAGATCTGAGCGGCGCGCCCCTCTTTTTCGCCGGCCAGCTCACCGGCGTCGAAGGCTACACGGAGAGTACGGCGATGGGACACATAGCCGGCACGAACGCCGCGAGGCTCGCGCGGGGTGAGGAGCCCATAACCATGCCCACCGGCACGATGATGGGCGCGCTCGCCCACTACATCACCACCAAAGAAGGCACCCTCCAGCCGATAAACTCCAACTGGGGCCTCGTCCCGGCCGTCCCGAAGAAAGAGAACGGCAAGCGCCTGACCAAGCCCGAGCGCCGGCAGCGCCAGGCCCGGCTGGCTCTCGAAGAGTTAGAGGAGTTCATGGGTATCGGTAGCGCCGTCTAGACAACGGGGCGGCTAACACCGCGATCTAAGCCCATCAAAGACTCAGAGATGTAGCAAACGGACGTTCCAGAAGAATGTCTGTTGCATTTCGGAGATTTGCCGGGGTGGCGAAAAATCATTCATTTGCGGTATGCGTTGGTCTTGGTTTGCGGTTACGCTCTACTCGCCGTTGTGTTTTACGGAAAGCTTTGAGCCATGCAAGAGCGCAACAACCCTACGAGCCCGAAGCCGGTAGTACCGACCCCGACACCCGACCTGGCGGCCACTCTGCTACGGGTCGCCTGGGCGGCCATCCTGCTCGGCCTGGCGATGGAGGCTATCCTGATCCTGCTCGGAACAGGCTTCGGGGAGGCGCTCGGCCTCGGGAAGATCACCGCGGACTTGGTGAAGAACGTCTCCTGGTCGCTCTTAGTGTGCGGCGGGCTCGCCGTGGGGACGACGATCGCAAAGGCCCGGCTGCCCCTGGCGGGACTGGCGGGACTTCTCGCCGCCCCTGTCGCGTTCGAGGTCTCACGGGTGCTCCACAAAGGAACGCTGGAGATGGTCTCCGCGTCGGGGGGCGGCGTCGAAGGTGCGTCTCCGTTCGTGATCGCCGTCGTCAAGGGGCTGGAGTACGGGGTTCTCGGGATTGCGATAACCTGGCTGGCTCAGCGCTCGTGGGCGGGCGCGATGGCCTACGCTCTGACGGGACTCCTGATCGGGGTACTATTCGGAGGCGCGATCCTCACCCTCACGCTCGGCGCTACGCCACAGATGTCCACCGGGGCTCTGGTCTCCCAGGCGGTCAACGAGATACTCTTCCCCGTCGGATGCGCCCTCGTCCTCTTCTCCGCCAACACCCTGGGCAAGAGAATGGCGCGCTGACACCCACTCTCCATTCCTAAAACGCCCGTGACAGGGTATAATTGTACCGAAAAGTGCATGGTCGGTGGGACCGTGTTCGGAGAGGAGGTTTGGGCATGCCGCTCTACATGACCCAGTTCAGCTACACCCCGGAGGCGTGGAAGGCGCTGGTAAAGAAACCCGAAGATCGTTCCACCGTATTCGCCGAGCAGGCCACGAAGTTGGGCGGGCGTCTGCAGGCGCTGTACTACAGCATGGGCGAGTACGACGGTCTGGTAATATTCGAGGCGCCCGACCAGCAGACGGCGGCGGCCATAGTGTTCACCGTCATCTCTCCCGGTCACATCAAGTCGGCCCGTACGACCGCGCTGATGACCGTGGAGGAGGCCATGGAGGCGATGCACAAGGCCAGCTCCGACGCATACCCGGCCCCGAAGCTCTGGTCGCCGGTCCCCAGCTAGAAAGGTTCGGCCGGCGAGACGGCTACAGTTTTGCCGGCGCCTCGCTCTGCAGCGCGGACTCCAGAATCGTTTCGACCAGCTCCTCGAACTTCATCCCGGCGGCCTCGGCGGCGAGCGGGAGCGTCGAGGTTTCGGTAAAGCCGGGGATCGTCTTTACGTCGAGGACCCAGGGTGTTCCGTCGGCGTCCAGGATCGTATCCACGCGGGCGAAGCCGGAGCATCCGAGCACGCTGTAGGTCTTTAGGGCGGTCGCCTCGATGCGGGCGGCTGCTTCGGGCGACACTTCGGCCGGTATCGCGAAGTCTGTCATGCCGGGGGTGTACTTGGCCTCGAAGTTGTAGGCGCCCTCGCGCGGCCGTATCTCCACCAGGCCCAGCGCGCGCGGTTCCTCGCCGGGGGGCTCCAGGATAGGGACGGAGACCTCCGCGCCTTCGACCCACTTCTCCAGCACGATCTTGGCGTCGTAGCCGAACGCCTCGTAGACGGCGTCGAGCAGACCGTCCGGCCCCTCCACCCGCGAGAGCCCGAAGCTCGACCCCTCGCGCGCCGGCTTGACGACCAACGGATACCCTAAAGTGTCAGCCGCCACATCCAGGGCGGCGGACGCGCCCATCTCGTTCATCGCCCGCCGCACGAAGGTTCGAAACGGCGGCGTCGGTATTCCGGCGGCCGCGAGCGCCCGTTTGGCGTAATCCTTGTCCATGCACCGGATCGAAGAGAGCGGGCCGCTCCCCGTGTACCGGATGCCCAGGGTCTCTAGAAGAGCCTGTACCGTACCGTCCTCGCCACCGGGGCCGTGCAGGCAGATGAAGGCCGCGTCGGGCTCCAGGTCCATGAGCTGTTCCGTGGTCGTCTCCTCGATGTCCAGGGCGTGTACCTCGTGGCCGAGGCGTTCGAGGGCGTGGGCTACCCGGTTACCCGTTACGAACGAGACGTCCCGCTCCATGGAGTGGCCGCCCCTCAGTACCGCCAGACGCGCCATAAGCTACGCCTTCCGGGCGCGGATGTTTGCCTGGACGTTCTTGCGGCCGGCCGTGGAGCGGGCGCCGGAGCGGGCGCCGCGTTCGAGGTCGCCGCGAAGCTCCATGCGTTCGCGGACGGTTTCGGCCAGGATCTCTATCCCGCGACGAATTTTATCCGGCTCCACGAACGAGAAGTTGAGCCGCATGCAGTTTTTGCCCGCGCTCCCGGCGTAGAAGCCCTCGCCCGGCACGTAGGCTACGTTGCGCGCTATCGCTCGGGGGAGCATCGCGGTCGCGTCCAGGTAGGTCGGGAGCGTCGCCCACACGAAGAGCCCTCCCTCCGGGTGCGTCCAGTGGACCTCGTTCGGCATGAACTCCGCGAGGGCGTCC
>CALMWA010000388.1 GCA_937873125.1 uncultured Actinomycetes bacterium
CGCCGCGCCGACGGCGGAGATGATGCGATTTGAGGTGGACGATCTGGTCTCGCTCCAGATTCCCGAAGACCTCTACGCCATCGGCTTCTGGTACGAAAACTTCGAACAGGTCCCGGACGAGACCGTGATCGAGCTTCTAGAGCGTGCCCGCCGCGTAGTGGAGGGACCCGATTCTCAGCCCCATGGAGAAGAGTAGTTTGCACGTCTACACCGACGCCGCCATGCGAGACCACGTCAACCACCTCTCTCACGTCGAGGTTCCGGAGAGGTTCCCGGCGGCCCTCGCCGGTGTCGAGGCCGCCGAAGCCGCCGGCGTCGCCGTGGAATGGCGCGCCTGCGGACCCGCCCCGGAAGACACCCTCCATACTGTCCACGAGCGGTCATACCTGGAGAAGCTAGAGCGGGTTTGCAACTCGGGTGGCGGTTTTCTCGGAACGGATACCGCCGCCGGGCCGGGTTCGTTTGAGGCCGCGCTCCTCGGCGCGGGTGCCGCTATAGGTGCGGTAGAGAGCGCACTCTCCGGGGAGGCCGCGTTCGCCGCTGTCCGGCCGCCGGGACATCACGCCGGACGGGCGACTGCTATGGGCTTTTGCCTCCTGAACAACGCTGCGATAGCCGCCGAACACGCCCGTTCGGGCGGTGCGGACAGAGTCGCCATCCTCGACTGGGACGTACACCACGGCAATGGTATCCAGGACATCTTCTACGAGGACGGCGAGGTGCTCTACCTCTCCGTCCACCGCAGCCCCTTCTACCCCGGAACCGGCGCCGCGAACGAGGTGGGAGAAGGCAAAGGACGCGGCCTGACGATCAACGTCGCCCTGCCGCGGGGCTCTGGAGAGGATAGTTACGGTGCCGCCTTCATCGAAGTCTTCCTGCCGGTCCTGCGCGAGTTCCGTCCCGAGGTCTTGATCGTCTCCGCCGGCTACGACGCTCACGCCGCAGACCCTCTCGGCGGGATGCGCCTGGAATCGGATTCCTTCGGGCGCTTCGCGTCCGCGCTAGACGCTCTTGTCCACGAAATCGGTGCGGCTCCGCTCGCAGTGCTGCTTGAAGGAGGCTACGATCTCGCCGCGCTCACCGGCAGCATCACCTCTACGCTACAGGGGATCGGCCAGGAGCCACCCAACTGGTCTTACCTCGGTGATGATCGTTACGTCGAGGAGAGCCGGAGAGCTCTGGCTCCTTACTGGGAGAGCCTGCGGTAACCCTCTATATCTAGCGGGCAAACAAAGAGCGCCGCCGGAATTTACCCAGCGGCGCTCTCTTCGGGCGGTTGGAGGCTGGTGTTACGCAGCGATGATATCCAGGAAGCGGCCGTACTCGCCGGCCCGGATCATCTGCTCCGCCTCGCGCTGGAGCTGGCGGATACGCTCGCGGGAGACGCCAAGCTCGTCACTGAGCTGCGCGAGCGTTGCGGGCTCCTTCGCGTCTAGGCCGTAGCGGCGGATCAAGACGTGCCGCTGGCGGTCGGGGAGCTGCTCTATGGCGGCACCAAGACCCTCGGTCTCCATCTCGCGCACTACGACACCGGCCGTGTCGGAGGCGCGCTCGTCCTCGACCAGTTCACCCAGCTCGGAGGCGTCGCCGTCGGAGCTAAGGGGCTGGTTGAGGCTCGTGGCGTCGGGCATGGCGCTCTTCACGTCGCGCACCTCGTCGGCAGTCCAGCCGATCCTCTCGGCGACCTGCTCGTCGGTCGGGTCTTGCTCAAGCTCGGCAGAGAGCTCGGTGTAGGCGCGGGCCATCTTCCGGATCTTCTCTCCCATGTGGACGGGAACCCGGATGGTGCGGCCCTTGTCCGCGACCGCCCGCTGTACGGCCTGACGGATCCACCACGTCGCGTACGTGGAGAAGCGCCAGCCCCTCTCGGGGTCGTACTTCTCGACAGCCCTCATGAGCCCGATATTGCCCTCCTGGATGAGGTCCTCGAACGGCAGGCCCATGCCACGGTACTTCTTCGCCACGCTCACGACGAGCCGCAGGTTCTTCTCGATCAGCTTCTGGCGTGCCCGCGTATCTCCCGCCTTCGCTCGCCGGGAGAGATCTATCTCCTCAGCGTGTGTCAGCAGGTTGCCTTTATCTATTCGAGCGAAGTAACCGGGTATGAGATCCGGGGTATCCGCATCGCGCTCTCGTCTCCGGGTCATCGTAGTCTCCATATACCAACCTCCATCTGTCTCTGCCGCCGGACGAACTGCCATCCCGCGGACACCGCACTACCGTCAAACGCCGCAAAACCCTCACACCCGATTACCCTCCGGGCTATCGTCACCAAATTGAGCTATCCTGGGGATCTTAAGAGGATTTGCTTGTCAACATTATCGTCAACCTAGTAATCATATACCCAAACCGCCGTTTGTCAACACCTCTTGGAGGCAAAATCGCGGATTATTTTGCTCTGAGACGCAAGATGCCGGCTTTTTCGCTTCGGACTTCGACCTCGACGGGGCCGGCGCCGCGCACGACCCACACCACGCGCCGGGCGTAGTCCGAGGGGAGACCTGCGAAAAAGGATGGGTCCTTCCAGGAGTTGCCTTCGAGTGCGGAGCGGCCGGTGAGGTGGCCGAGATCCACTTCGCGTTCACCGGAGACGAGGTCTGCACCTTCCGGCAGGGATATCTCTGCCTCGACGGGCTGGACGAGCTTCTTATCGGCAGCAATGCGGGTTACGTTGGTCGGCAGGTAGCCGGTGTTCTGGACGCGCAGCTCCAGGCGCTGCAGGCCGGGCGAGACTTCCTCTGTATCCAGGGTCGCTTCGAGGCGCGGGGCTGCCTCGGCATTCGAGAGGGCGAAGCGGGTGAGGGCACCGCACTCAGCTTCGAGGAACTTGGGCGGCGGGTTCTGGGTGGTGAACTTGGTCTTCCAGCCCCCGATCTCCACCCGCCCCAGTTGCGGGTGGTCGAACGGTCGCCAGTCCACGAACCCCTCGCCGTCCAGCTCCCGGTCGTTCCACGCGAGCATCTTCAGTTGTGCGTCTTCGGGCGGACGCCGGATGAACTCGATAAAGTCCTTTACCTCCACGCCCGCCGCCTTCGCAGCCGACCAGAACTCGATGGTGAAGGCGAAGACGCCGTAGGAGTCGTAGGCCCAGTCATCGAAGGTGCCGGTGATGAACTTCGTCGGCTCGTAGCGGAAGTCGTGGTAGACGGAGATGTTTGGGTAGCCGGTGAGTTCGGTTCCCCGCTCTCCGAGGGCCTTGTAGACAGCGAGGTCGTGCTCGGGCATCTCCAGGTCGTCGCGGTTTGAGTAGGGGCGGAGGATGACGCCGGAGAACGTGTGGTAGGTGTGTACGGCGAAGACGTTCTTGCGCGCCAGCAGGGCGTCCACGTGCGCCCGCGACTCCGGCTCTGAGAGCGGGTACGGTCCCGCGCCGCGCTGATCGTCGTCCCCCTTCCAGTGGTACGGGTACTGGCGGTTCATGTCCAGGCCGTGCAGCGGACGCGCTATCTTCCGCTCGAAGCCGTCGTAGTCCCTGAATATGCCTTCCCGGTAGATGCGGTAGTAGGTGGCGTTAGGGTCCGCGTCGTCCGGGGCGCGGGGGAGCATGAGGCGGGGATCTTTCTCCGAGACGCGCCACTCGCCGTTGGGGTCCTCGACACGCATTTGGAGGATGTGGCCGTCGCCGTCAACGTCCTCGGCGTGCAGGCCGGGCTCCTCCTCCGGGTCGGGCCACGGACGGAGGGTGGCGCGGAGGGTGTGGGGAGTGGTCAGGTAGCGCTCGGCGCCATCGGGAGAGAGGCGGGGTAGGACGTAGAAGGTCTGTTGGTCAACGAGGCGGGTGATGCGTTCGTCCGAGCCGTGGCCTTCGAGAAGGGTGTCGATGAGGTAGAGGGCGGACATAGAACCGGTAACTTCACCGGCGTGGGTGTTGCCGTCCACCCAGAAGGCGGGCTTCTCGGAGGCGGGGCCGGTTGCCTGGTTCGTGATCTCCGCCAGCCAGATGTCGCGGCCTTCGTAACTCTTGCCGACGGAGGTTACGGAGCAGAGGTCCGGATATTCGGCGGCGAGCGCGTGGAGGGTGTCGGTTAGCTCTTCGTAGCGCAGATAACGGTCGAAATCTATCTTCATACGTCCCCTCTGACTGCCTCGTGGGCCGAACACAAGCATTATGGAACATTTTTTGGTCGGCAGGACCGCAAAATGTAGTGGGAGAACGTGCTAACCTTCAGCATGTTGGGTGCCGTCACGGTAGCCTCGACCCTTATGTATCGAGTGAATAACGGGGGATATATAATTGCGGCACGAGCGGTACACGATTGAAGGCGGTGAAGTACTGGACGCCTCGGTTCGCGTCCTCGGGGGGCGCTACAGGATACAGGGTACTCTAGGAACCGGGGGGATGGCCGTAGTCTATAAGGCTGAGGACGCCATCCTCGGGCGGAAGGTCGCCTTGAAGACCCTGCACGACCAGTACGCGAAAGATCCCACTTTCCGGCGGCGCTTCAAGCAGGAGGCGCGGGCGATGGCCTCGCTGGATCACGAGAACATCGTCAAGGTCTACGATATCTCTCAGGACACCGATGTCCCGTTCATCGTGGCGGAGTGTGTCAGCGGCAACGATGTCGGGGATCTCCTGACGCAGAACGGTGGCGGGCCGTTGAACGAACAGTTCACGCGGCGGGTGGCGGAGCAGCTCTTGCACGCTCTCTCCTACGCGCACCGGCGGGGGATCATCCATCGGGATATAAAGCCATCGAACCTGCTTATCACGCATGAGGGCACGGTAAAGGTCGCAGATTTCGGCATCGCACGCATCGTCGAGGACGACGAGGCCGGAGAACCGGGGGAGATAGTCGGGAGCGCCCGCTACATGTCGCCGGAGCAGCTCCTGGGCCGGGAGGCGACGCCGTGTAGCGACATCTACTCCGTCGGCATTCTGCTCTACCACTGCCTCACGGGCGAGCCGCCATTTTCCGGCGATGCAAAGAGCCTCGCCCGTCAGCACATGAAGAGCGAACCTACACCGCCACGCCGGTTGAACAGAAAGATATCGCGGCACATGGAGGCCGTGATCTTGAAGGCTCTCGCCAAAGACCCGAAGGACCGTTACGCCTCCGCGAACGCCATGCTCGATGACCTGGAAGCCGACGGTCCGTCGCGCAAGGCTGTCGGAATCGGGACGCGCGAGGCGCCGAAGAAGGCTGCCGCCGTAAGCAAGCCGCCCAAGAAAACCAAGAGTAGCAAGGGAGGGCGCAGGGGGTTGTTGTTGATCCCGGCGTTCGCCCTGCTGCTCGCCGCCGGCGGGGGAGCGTTCGCGGCGGGGCTCGTGGACGTGCCGTCGCGGCAGAGCATCGAGCAGGCCTTCGGGCAGGCGGAGCCGGTGGCGTCGGAGTCCATCGAAGCGCCGAAGCCTTCACCGGAGACCGACAAGGCCGCGCAGGCCATCAAGGACGAGAGGAAAGCCGAGGTCTCCGCTGAGATGGTCCCGGTCCCGGACGTGCGGGTCTACTACGACTACTCGGCGCGGGAGATCCTGGTGAACCGCGGCTTCAAAGTCAACGTCGTCTACGAGGCCCGTGAAGGCTATGCGGATCGGGGGGTCGCCTGGGGTACGAATCCGGCTTCCGGGGAGATGGTCCCGGAAGGCTCGACGATTACTGTCTACTCGACGCCCAAGAACTTCCGCCAGCCGCAGATACGGAGCTGATCCAGCCCGGCAGCCAGCCGGCTAAAAGACCCTGTCAGAGAGTCCTGCCGGAACCTTCCATCCTGTCCGCGATGTAGGGATAGCGGAAGTCCGCGCCCGTGTAGACCCTGTAGGCGGCGTAGAGGCTGTGTACGAAGGGGACCAGGCCCAGCACGGCCGCGAGAGGTATTACCAGAAAGACACCGAACCCGAAGGTTATGACGGAGAACAGCGTGCCCAGGATGCCGCCGACGGTGGCGATGACGAGCCAGGCTAGCTGATACCAGAGCGACTGCAGGGCATGAAACCCGACGTGGGGCGAGCGGTCCTTGTAAATGAGCCAGACAATGAGGGGCGCGATGGGCAGCAGCCCCGTCGCGGGCCAGACGAGGATGCTCGCGTGAGAGAGCGCTGCCCAGACGCGCTCGTCCTGGGGGCTTATCGGCTGGCCCGTGGACTCTTCCGCCCTGCCGTAGTTGTGAGGATCCCTTTGCATCTCAACGCCTCCTGTAAGATCAACCCGCAAGATATATCCGCCGCCGCAGCGCGGTCAGGTAGTGCAATACGAGAACCGCCACCGGCAACGTTCCCTCCAACCGGGGATCGAAGACGGCCTCGTATCGACGACCCGCGAGGCCACCAGAGAGCCGCGCGGTTTCCCCGCCATCCAACGCCCGAACCACTGCAGTGCTGCGTAGAAGCCGAAAATGGACCTCATACACCTGGCCTGCGCATTCGATCCGTAGCGTGGCGGCGCTATCCGCAAGAGGTGTGGCCCGCGCCAGTTCGATCTCTCCGGCGAGCATCCCGTACCCGTTGCGCGAGGTTCGTTCGATCCCGGCTTCAAGGTCTCCGGCCGTGAATATCGCCTCGGAACCCTGCGTGCGTAGCTCGCCGAACGGTCTCCCGCTGCGATCTATCAGGATGTAGGAGACGCGGAAAAGGCCATGGGCGTGGGCCTCGAAATGGCCGCCGAGGCTCGCCTGAAGGATGTTCCAGGGGATGAGTCCGAGGGTTTGTGTCGCAGAGGCCATTCTGGTCTCTAATACGCGCAAGGAGCGGTGGAGTTTCGGAGACGGAGAGGTTACATTACGAGGAGTCGAGAAGGAAGAGAGCGCCGATGGAACTCAAAAACAAAGAGGATATACGGACGGAGATCCTGCAGTCCTGGCTCAGGAATGCGTGGGTCTATCCGCAGCAGGGCGCTGGCGAGCAGACCTTCCTGCGCCTGACACCCGGCGGCCGGCTAAAGATGCGCCGCAAGATCGGCGAGCTGGAAAGCTCCCTGAACGTGAGCGGCGGCGAGCTTGCGAAGCAGGAAGAAGCCGGAACCCTCCCCGTCGAGCGTGACAAGATGGAGCTCGCGATGATGGTCCAGGCCTACACCTCCGAGAGAAAATTCATTCAGAGCCAGGGCGCCAACCTCGGCACTGCGGCCGTCGAAATAGAGGATGAGGCGCCGGAGGCCGGTTCCGAGGAAGTCTCTTAAACTTCTTATAGCGTCCGAGGACAACAAAAAGCCGAGGCGCTGACTGTCAGCGCCCAGGCTCGGTAGTTCTAGTTACCTCTTGCGAGCAACGACCAGCCAGTTCCCGACAATGCCGCACCAGCGACTAGTCTGCGATTGCGCCAGCAGTCAGAAGTGCGGCGGGCGCTTGGGGTCTTGTATACTTTCGGTGAATGAACCTCCGATTCGAGTGGGATGAAGGCAAGGCCAAGCGAAACATCGAGAAGCATGACGTCTCTTTTGGAGAAGCTGCCACTATATTTGGCGACCTGCTCTCGTTGACCATCGAAGATCCGGCGCACTCCTGGGACGAACAACGCTTCGTTACGTTGGGCGACTCGATCAACCACCGGCTTCTGGTGGTGGTCCACACCGACCGGGAGGACGTGATCCGCATTATCAGCGCCCGCGGGGCAACGCGACGGGAGAGGAGAGACTATGAAGGACGATAAACCGAACGACAAGCCGGAGATGCGGGACGAGTACGATTTCAGCCAGGGCGTTCGCGGCAAATACGCCGAACGATACGCTGAGGGCAGCAACCTCGTCGTTCTGTCACCCGACGTGGCGGAGGTTTTCCCCGACTCGGAGGCCGTAAACGACGCCCTGCGCGCCCTCGCCGCTATCGCGCGGCGGACCGCGAGAAAGCCGGGTAGCTAGAAAGACAAGACAGGTACGAAGGATGCCGCAGGCGCCAGCGATGCGACTGCTGCTCTCGAAAGAGTTGGGTTGTATTCTCCGGTGAGTTCATTTTAGGCCGTCTTGCGGTTCAGGCGACGTTCGAGGGTGTTGGTGAAATAGATGAGGGGAAGGCAGATCGCCAGGTAGATCAGGGCCGCCGCGATGAGGGGCGTGCCGTTGAAGGTCTCCGACTGTATGACCCTCGCCGCCCGCAGCAGCTCTTCGAGGCCTATGACGGAGATGATCGAAGTGTCCTTTATGAGCATCACGAACTCGTTGGTAAGCGGCGGTATGGTGCGGCGGAAAGCTTGTGGCACGATTATGTGGCGCATCGTCTGGCCGTAGCTGAGGCCGGACGCGCGCCCGGCCTCCATCTGTCCCCGGTCTATGCTCTGGATGCCGCTGCGGAAAATCTCCGCGACGTAGGCGGCGCCGTTGAGCGACAGCGTTACCAGCCCGGCGAAGAACAGGCTCTCGAAACGCAGGCCTATGAGGGGCGTGGTGAAGTAGATGATGATGAGCTGCACCAAGAGCGGCGTCCCCCGGAAGAAGTCTATGTAGATCTGGGCGGGGAAGCTCAACAGCCGGGACTTGGAGATCTTCATCAGCGCCAGGAAGAGGCCGAGAACTATGCCGACAAGCTCGGCCAGGAAAGCCAGCGAGATGGTAATGAGGGTCGCCTGCAGGATGACGTCTATGTTGTCCCAGACGAGCCCGAAGTCCAGGTACTTCGTCTGGATGTTCTCCAGGCTAAAGTTGCTGAAGTCGAACTCTATCGGGGGCTCGAACTGCATACGACCCTCTCTAGCCCGGCGCTGAACGCCGGTCTACGGGATGTTTACGGAATCTCTTTGGGTTCCGTGCCGATCCACTTCTTGTAGATCTTCTCGTAGGTGCCGTCTTCCTTGATCTCCGTGAGCGCCTCGTTGACCGGCTCGACGAGATCGGAACCCTTGGGGAACGCGATGCCGTACTGCTCGCCGGTCGGTATGTTCTGCACGATCTCCAGCGAACCGTCGCTCTTGTTGGCCTTGTCCTGCGAGACGGCTAGGTCGTTTATGATGGCGTCAACCTGGCCGTTCTCCAACGCCGAGAACGCGTCCTCGATGGTGTCGAAAGTTCTGACCTCGCCGGTTATGTCGCCCGCTTCCTTGAACTCCTTGGCCTTCATCTCGCCCGTGGTGCCGAGCTGGACGCCCACGGTGCCGTCGCCGATGTCTTCGACGCTCTGGATACCCGAGTCGCTAGCCACCATGAGCGACTGGTCGGCGTTGAAGTACGGGTCGGAGAAGTCGACCTTCTCCTGGCGGTCCTCGGTGATGGTCATCGCCGAGATGGCCGCGTCGTACTGGTTGTTGCCGAGGCCCCCGATTATGCCGTCGAACGTGACGTTCTGGAACTCCGGCTTGAGGTTGGCCCGCTTGCCGATCTCCTTCATCAGGTCTATGTCGAAGCCGACCGGCTCGCCGCCTTTTGAGGACTCGAACGGTGGGTAGGCGATGTCCGAGGCGATCTTGATGTCCTCGGCGCCGCTCTCTCCACCGCCCTGGCCTCCGCCGCTTCCGCCGCCACAGGCCACCGCGCCCATCAAGAGCGCGAAGACGAGCGCTATTAGCATAAGACTGTTTCGTTTCTTCAAAGTGTCGTTCCTTTCCAAAACTATCCGATCCCCGGCCCGCTTGATGGCCGGAAGAGATCTATCCCTCCGGTAGTTAATACCAGAACGGTCCACCGGCGCAAGTCGGAGGTTGGGGGTCTCGCGGCGCCCGCGTCCGCGTTGCCTGGCGTTCTAGGCCGTGCTACGGTGCGGCGTTGCTGATGATGTACTGGAGGGATGGAGACTTGAGAGAACCGGATAGAGCACTAGCCAGCGCCGTAGCGCAAGCCGTGGACTCCCGCCGCGACACTGCGGTGCGGCTGCTACAAGAGCTGGTGCGGATACCGTCGGTGACGGGCGACGAGGGCGCCGTTGCAGCCGCGGTGGAGCGTGCTTTCCGGGATCGCGGCTTGAATGTGGACACCTGGGAAGCTACGGCACAGGAGATGGAGCCGTATCTGGACCACGTCGGGGAGCAGGCGTCGTATTCCGGGCGTCCGAACGTCGTCGGCGCGCGGACAGGGGCTGGCGGGGGGCGTTCGATCTTGTTGAACGCCCACATAGACACCGTTGCCTCCGGCGACCCGTCGGCGTGGAGTCGAGACCCACTCTCCGGCGCGGTGGAGGGAGACCTTTTGTATGGCCGCGGATCGTGTGACATGAAGGGCGGATTCGTCACGCACCTCACCGCCCTCGACGCCCTGTCGGATCTCGGCGTGCGGTTGCGTGGTGACGTGAAGGTCGCGGCGACCGTCGGGGAGGAGAACGGGGGGCTGGGCGCGCTCTCGACCGTGCTGCGCGGCCACCGCGCCGATGCCGCGCTCATCACGGAGCCGACGCGGCTGGCGCTAGTGCCAGCCCAGGGCGGGTCGCTCGTGTTCCGGCTTACCGTGACCGGACGCTCGGCCCACGCGGCCGTGCGGGATACGGGCGTCTCTGCGTTGGAGAAGTTCGTACCCCTCTTCGAGAGCCTGATGGCGATGGAGCGCGAGCGCAACGAGGCCTTGAGCCACCCGCTCTACGACGGCATGAAGAACAAGGTGCCTATCAACATCGGACTCGTGCATGCCGGCAACTGGGCCTCTACCGTTCCCGAGACACTGGTTGCGGAGGGCCGGATCGGCCTGATCCCCGGCGAAGAAGTGGGGCCGTTCAAGGAGCAGGTCGTCGAACGTCTACGCGCCGTCGCGGAGCGTGACCCCTGGCTGCGCGATCATCCACCGGAGATAGAGTGGTTCGGCGGGCAGTTTGCTCCCGCCGAGATCCCGCTCGACGCCCCCATCTGCAACGCCCTCGCACGCGCGCACGAGCTTGCTACGGGTCGGAGACCTTCCATCGAGGGCGTCCCCTACGGCGCGGACATGCGGCTCTTCATCCGGTTCGGGGAGATGCCGTGCGTCATGTACGGGGCCGGAGACGTGAACGCCGCCCACGCTCCAGACGAGCACATAAGCATCCCGGATCTCCTGACGGCGACGAAGACTATCGCTTTGCTCCTGGCCGATTGGTGCGGGGTGGTGGAGTAGCGGCGCTCAAGAGAGCGCGGCGATGAGCTGGTCGTTCTCGCCGGAGTTGCCGAGCGAGATGCGGCTCCATCCCGGACATCCGAGCGCCTCACCCTCGCGCACCAGCACACCGGCCTTCTCGAAGACCTCCGGGCCGGTGCGCGCCAGGATGAAGTTCGTCTGGGAGGGGACGTATTCCAGGCCCGCCGCACCGAAGGCGGCCTGGACGCGGTCCCGCTCCCCCGCCATGAACCGGGCGCGCTCCGCGATGCTCCCCACCGCCCGCATCGAAGCCTCGGCGGCGGCCTGGGCGAGAAGGTTTACGGAGAACGGCGTGTGCGCCCGGCCGACATAGTCCGCGACCTTCGGAGGAGCTATGACGTAGCCGACCCGCAGACCGGCAAGGCCGTGGACCTTCGAGAACGTCCGCGTCGTAGCGACGTTCTCGGACTCCAGTACCAGCTCATGCGAACCCGGATACGCCGGGTCCGTGACGAATTCGTAGTAGGCTTCGTCCAGTATGAGGAGCACGTCTTGAGGAAGCGCCGCCGCGAACTCCCGCACCTCGGAGAGCGGCAGGTGGGTCCCGGTCGGGTTGTTCGGGTTGCAGAGGAGGACGGCGCGGGTCTCGGGACCGACCGCTGACAGCAGAGAATCAAGGACCACCGCGTGATGCGTGTCGAGTTCCACGCGGCGTTCCGTGAGGCCCACGATGCGCGCCGCAGACGAGTAGAGTGGAAACGAGGGCCACGGGAAGATGACCTCGCCGGGGCGATCCAGGGTCTGCATCAGGTCCACCAACACCTCGCTGGAGCCGTTGCCGATCACTACGTTCTCCGCTCCGACGCCGGGGTTCGCCTCGGCGATAGCTTCGCGCAGGGGGGCGGAGTCGCGTTCGGGGTAGCGGTTGCCGCGGGCGAGGACTTCGACGGCCGCCGCGTTCGCTTCCGGGAGCGGGCCGAAGGACAGCTCGTTCATGGTCAGCTTCACGTAATCGTTCGCGCCCCGGTCGGCCGCTAGCTCCCACTCCATCCTCGGTGGGTGGTAGGGGCGAACCTCGTCGAGAGCTTTCCTCAGCCTCAAATCGATCTCCTATCAATGTATCAGTGAACCTCGAACTGTAACCAACATAGTCTTTCCCCGCAGGTTTTATGGTAGAGGATCTATCCTCTCGAAATCGATCCCTGGAAGGTCCAGCACGAAAGTGTCTTCGGGGAAAGTCTCATCGAAAACCAACTCGGTTATCTCGAAAGAATCGCACTCCGCGCCCCGAAGACGGGATGCGAAGCGCAGGATCACCCCTATTTCGGCGTCCACCGACATCAGGTAATCGTCGGCGCCATCCCAGAATGGCCCGTGTGGAGCGTAATCCCAGGAGATCGCCTTTGCCTCCACCTCGACGGTATTGCGGCCCGTTACATAGGCTTCACCCACGATCTTCAGCGTACATTCGAACCCGTACCGAACACGAAACGGATCGAGCAGGCAGGCGAACTCTTCATCCGGCGAGAACTCGCCATTGGGATTAGCTGGCGAGTAGTCGGCCCAATCCGGTGGCTGGTAAAACCACCACGGGCCTTGCCCGTCAGCCACGCGATACGTAATCCCCGGCTGGTCTGAGGACTCGGTCTCCTGCCGCCAGCGGTCGGGCCTTTCGTGCCAGAGGCGCGTGTTCTCTTCCAGGTCCCCGTACTCTCGGTACCTGGGCACGTGGTACGGCGGGTCGAAGTTGCTGAGGATGCCGTGGCTGAAGCCGTACTCGACGTAGCGGTTGATTGCCTCCGTGGCGAGCATTCCCTGCCGGCGGTGTTCGATGGTGGCGCGAGCCGTACGGTAACGGTCTTCGGTCCGGAAGAGCAGATTAGAGATTTCGCGGTAATCGTCGTCCGGCACTATGGCTCTACCGTCGCTAGTGCAAGATCTGGGCGAGGAAGCGCTTGGTGCGCTCGTTCTCCGGGTTCTGGAAGAAGTGCTCGGGGGGGCCGACTTCGACTATGCGGCCCCCGTCCATGAACACCACCCGGTCGGCGACGCGCCGGGCGAAGCCCATCTCGTGGGTGACGACGACCATCGTCATGCCGCCGCGGGCGAGGTCGGCCATCGCTTCTAATACTTCGTTGATCATCTCGGGGTCCAGCGCGCTCGTCGGTTCGTCGAAGAGCATTATCTTCGGCTCCATCGCAAGTCCACGCGCGATAGCGACACGCTGCTGCTGGCCGCCGGAGAGCGAGATCGGGTACTTGTTCGCCTGCTCGGAGATGCCGACGCGTTCCAGGAGCGTCGAACACCGCTGGTCGGCCTCGCTCTTGGAGACGCCCTTGACCTTCGTGGGGGCGAGCTTGATGTTCTCGGCGACCGTCATGTGCGGGTAGAGGTTGAACTGCTGGAAGACCATCCCGATCTCCGTGCGGAGGGTGTTCAGGTTGGTCTTCTTGTCGTGGACCTCGATGCCGTCCACGACGAGTTTGCCGGTGGTGATCTCCTCCAGGGCGTTTATGCATCGCAGAAGCGTGCTCTTGCCCGACCCGCTGGGACCGATTACGACGACGACCTCACCCTCCTCGACCGCGAAGTCTATGTCCTTGAGGACCTGGAAATCCCCGAAGTACTTGTTGACCCCTCGAAACTCTATAATGCTCAAAAGCCTGCACTTTCTCCGATACTCGCCGCGCAACGGTAGAATAGTACAGGGAAACCGTACCAGGCAAAAGCGTACCCCGGAAAAGACTGGGAGGAGCATTGGATAGTCTCTTTGATTCGGCACAGAACGGCGAGAGCCGGGAGGAGAGGCTCGCGGAACTCTCCCGGCAGGTCTCCGTGTGCACGAAGTGCGACCTGGCGATGAGCCGCACCAACACCGTCTTCGGGACCGGCGACCCGCACTCGCCTCTGATGTTGATAGGTGAGGGGCCGGGTGAGAATGAGGACGCCACGGGCCTGCCGTTCGTCGGGCGAGCGGGCAAGCTCCTCGACGACATCCTCAAAGCGGTGGACCTGACGCGCAACGACGTGTACATCACCAACGTCGTCAAGTGCCGGGCGGCGGTCGAAGAGGGGGGGAGAATGAAGAACCGGCCACCGAAGACCGGCGAGATCAAAGCCTGCAACCCCTACCTTCAGGGGCAGAAGGAGGCGATTAAGCCTGAGATCATACTCTGCCTCGGCGGCCCGGCGGCGAAGACCGTTATAGATAAGGACTTCCGCATTACGAAAGATCGCGGCAAATGGTACGACGTAGACGGCGTGAAGGCGATGGCTACCTTCAACCGGGCCTACGTACTACGCCAGAGCGGCGACGACCTCCAGCAGACCAAACGTCTCGTGTGGAAGGACGTGCAGGCCGTCTACGCCGAGTACCAGAAGGCCATGGAGGGGCGAGGCTAACGTCTTGCATTCGGCGCGTGCGCTTTTGTTCAGCTTCTGCCTAATGTTCTTCGCGCTGCTCGTCGCTTGCGATGTCTCCGATACCGGAGAGAAAAACCCTGACCGGGATAAAAACCGGGACACGCCCGCGAAGTCAAGCGGTTTCTCAGTGGAGGAAAGTGCCAGAAATCATCCTAGCTCACCACCACCGGATGAGCTGCCGGCGCTTTTCAAACGAGACATAGTCGGAGTCGCCGACAGGGAGTGTGTCGAAGTTGGGAACGACGATATAGTGCGCTCCGGCCAGTTCGTAGCGGGAAACTTTCGTCCTTTCGTCCGCGCTTGGCCCAACCCGGAACGTGGCAAAATTTGGTGGGCTCCTTTGCATCAGAGCGAGATGGATGTCGTAAAGATTCAGGCGATCCTCTCAGGTAAGCCCGACGCTACCCGCACGTTTTCTTCCTCGATGATAGGCTCCAATAGCAGCGGATCGTTTTATCCGAGCGTGATCGAGCTGCCCAATGAAGGCGTCTGGAG
Source organism: uncultured Actinomycetes bacterium (assembly GCA_937873125.1). Classification (GTDB taxonomy): domain Bacteria; phylum Actinomycetota; class Rubrobacteria; order Rubrobacterales; family Rubrobacteraceae; genus JACDDK01. The sequence goes on from CALMWA010000388.1 coordinate 14,817, forward strand.
GCTCGTCGCCACCTCCGGCCCGGACTGGGGATGCTTCGATCTCGCCTTGACGGCTAATAGAGATTCGTAAACATTCTCATACCGTATTTTGACAGCG
>CALMWA010000389.1 GCA_937873125.1 uncultured Actinomycetes bacterium
AGCAGTCTCACGTCCGGGAGGACTGCGAACGGCCTGGGGCGCAGCGTGATCTCCTTTATCACCTCCGAGGAAGCGAAGCCAATAGCGAGAGCAACGAGGCCCGCGAGTGCGATCCTGCGCCCGGTCCTCTTCCCGAAGGCGGCGATTGCGCCGAGCAGGACTAGCCATACAGCCCCCAGGTTTCCGGCCCAGCTCAGGACGGGCATCAGTGTGTCCAGCAGCGAGTTCGTCCACACCGCGTTGGTCAGGTGGAAGAGGCCCCCATCCAGACCCATCAAGTAGTTCATCATCTTCTCCGGCTCCATCTAGTTTGTCGTGGGATTCTTGATCCTTCGAGGACTATCGTAGGTCCCGTTCATAAGAGCCGGATTAGAGTTTCGGCGGGCTGCATGGGAGCATAAGAAAAGCGGCCCTCACGGACCGCTAGCGCGCAAACTCTGTTGGCTTCGGGTCAGCCGGACAGGTCCTCGGCTTCGTCCACTACAGCGAGCAGCTCGTCGAACGAGGGGTTGCGCGACCTGCGGCACCTGCCTCCGACGCAGATCCTGGATACCGGGTCGGGGTCCGTCGTGAGTTCCACCCAGGCCGCAGCCTTGCCCGCGGCCTTCGGCTTGTCCGAGATCACCACCTCGGGGCGCAGACGAGACAGCTCAACGGCGAACGATTGCGACCGGGCTACCGAGACGTCGAGATGTGGCCGGTAATCCTCTATGGCCCGCGCTATGGCGTCGCCGTAGGCGTGGTGGTTCCTGTCGAAGGAGACCAGGACCCGCATCTCCATCTACCTACCCCCGGCTCCGAGCGACGGCGACCCCCGCGGGGGTCCTCCGGCCCAGAGCCGCGTAGGCGAAGAGCGTCACGAAGAGGCCCTCTACTATCAGGGAGAGGACGCCTATGGGCTCCATCCACACGTCTGGTGGCAGGCCGAAGATCCCGACCGTGCGGCTAACGACGTAGCCGCCGAATGCGCCGGCGGCCACGAGGGCGCCGAGACCCCATCCCCAGCTCATCCGGGCCTTGTAGATACCGATGGCGGCCACGCCCGCCGCCGCGGCGTTGAGGTAGAAAGATATTCCCTTCGCCGCGCTCTCGGCCATGCTGCCGGAGGCGTCTACCAGGTGGATCAGGCCGACCAACGAAATCAGCGCTATCCCCGCCCACTTGATGTTTCTCGTCGCTTCCACGTCCGTACCTCCCTATCTGATGGAGCCACCGTGCTCCCACGCTCGCCAAGATAAAGGGCAAATATAAGAGCCGGATGAGAGTCCGGAAAAAAACGTTGAGACAATGGAAAGCCCGCCAGGGTACACGTTCCCCGACGGGCCTGAAGCAGACTTCAAAGTCTCTTTGTTACTACGGATTTATGACCTCCTCGCTTCGATCATGTCCTTGAGCTTCTTCCAGTCTATGGTCTGGACGCCGCTCGCGAACCGCATCTCCAGTCCGCCGCGCGTCAGGCGCAGATCCCCACGTCCGCGGTTCATCCACTCCCGGCTGAGCGCGCCCTGCGCCAGTACCCTCCTGCGGGCGTGCCGCCATCCGAAATGCCGGAGGTTCTGCTCCAGGTCCCGGTACTGGTAGATCCAGCACGCATCCGACACAGCGTCGTAGCGCGCCCGCCGATCCCTTTCATCCCAGTAACCTATCAGCGTCTCCTCGAAGCCGCCGGTCTTGCTTCTCTTACCAATCCCGATATTCCTCAGTGTCAGGCTCATCTCTTTATGCTCCTCTCGCTGCGGTTTCGTCTTCTGAGCACCATTCTCGCCGGCGAACATAAGAGGACCGTGAGAGACGGATGAAGAATCGGTGAGAAGGAATTATCTCCTCCTCCCGGACGAGAAAAGCCCCCGAAAGAACTCCGGGGGCTCGCGCGTCGGTTGCCGGATTCCTTACCCGAACACCTTCTCCAGGTAGTCCACCTGATCCAGTATCGGGGTGGCGAGCTTCCCGTACTGGTCGGGTGTGTTGGCCTGCTGGAGCTGCGCCACCAGCCCGTCGAACTTCTTCGCCTCGGCCGCGCCGCCGTTCTTCACGACCTGCGCCCTCACCCCGTCCCAGGTACCCTGGACCTCCGCGGCCGTCTGCTTCAGGGCCGCCGTGTCGCCGGCGGCGGCCTGAACCTCCACCTGACGCCCGTAGTAGTCGAGCTTCGTCACCGCCACCGGTACCGGGTTGTCGAATGAGGCGCTCAGGTTCGCCGCGTCGAACGTTGCCTTGTTGGACGCGAGCAGCGCCGCCTGCTGGTCCCTCGCCGCGACGGCCTTCTCCAGCGCCGCCGTGTCGGCCCGCAGGGTACCCAGGTCCCCGACGCCGGAGGACCCTCCGAGTTGCGCGGTGGAGTCCTTGAGAGCGGCGAGCTTCGTGTCGGCCGTCTTCCAGTCCTTCGCCTTAGCCGCGTCGTAGACGTTCTCGGCGTACTCGCCCGCGTCGGCGAGCGGTTTGGGTACGGCCGCCGCCGCCGCGCCCGCGTTCGTCGAAGCCGATTTCGCAGGCGCGCTCGTCTGTGTCCCTGTCGCGTTTGGCTGGCCGCTTCCCTGGTTTCCCTGCGCCACCGCGCCGCAGCCGGCCACGGTAGCCGCCAGCAGGCCCGCCGCAACCACGACCGCTGCGATCCGCCTCTTGAAGCCGCTCTTCGTCTCCGTGTTCGCCATCTTCGGTCTCCTCTCCGGAGGCTCCTCGGCCTCCGTCGTCTCGGGGCCTGCTCCGGCCCTCTTGAGAAGGATGTTAGGCGTCTGGATTAAGAGCCTGCTAAGAGTCTGTTGAGACTTCGATGAGAGCTTTGCCAGCCCGCCGCCTGGCATGGATGCGAGCGTCGCATCGTGGCTCCCCGCTAGCCGAGCGTGTTGACGGCGCGGGCGGCGAGCACGGCGACCACGACGAGCGAGAGCAGCGACTGGGTCATCATCAAGACCTTCGCCCGCCGGCTGAGGACGGCCGTGTCGGTCGGGCTGAAGGCTGTGCTGGTATTGAAGGCGAGAAAGAGATAGTCCACGAAACCGGGCGCCCAGGCGAGACCTCGCTTATCGCCGAGCGCCATCTGGGGGAAGACGAAATCTTCGCTCTCGTGGCCGTCAGTCCGGCGGCGATCCGGCCCGCCGCCGTCTAGCTCCCAGTACCACACCGCGAACGTGACGATGTTGGTAATCCAGATCAGGGCCGCGTCGCGCAGCAATACCGCCGAGGACGTACCGCTCCCCGGCAGCGTCGAGACCAGGAGCGCCACGCTGGTGGCGACGGCGAGGGTGACGAGGACGAGGAGCCCGAAGGCCAGCGGTCGGGTGAGCCGAACATGGCCTCGCAAATGCGCGAAGATCAAAGGTATCAGGAGCGCCACGACGAGCACGAGCAGCAGAATCCGCGGTCCCAGCGTTAGGCCATCCGAGACCAGGGTGTAGATCCCACCGACCACCAGCAACGCCACCACCGCAGGCCATCGCGGGCTGCCGCCGCGATAATCTCCTGCCGGTTGCTCCCTGCCCGCGATTTTTCGCCCCTTTCCGAAACCCCGACCGGGCCGCCGCCTTGTCGGCAGCCGTGAGTGGAAGCGCGACCGCACCGCCGGGCTTAGATCCCGGACCCACACTCTTACGAGGCCCTGGTCGACCTGGCGCAAGCGTGAATGGAACCTAACACAATCCCACTCTGCCTCAATGCCATACGCGTTTCACGAAGTCATGCAGTCACACGTCTACTCCATCCCCAGGATGCCCTCACGTCGCAGGGAACGCGCGAATCCCAGCGCAGCGATCAACTCCTTGCCCGAGTTTACCTGAGGAGAAGGATTCACGGTCACGTAATCGAACTGCTCCACGAGGCGCGGCAGGGTATCCGTGGTCATCACGTGTACCCGCCAGCCCTGGCCCCGCACCTCGGGGCTCACGCTGGCGAAGGCGTCCGCCAACTCCTGCGTCTCGAAGAGACACAGCACCTTACCGTCCTCCACGTCTAGCGCAAGGACTTCGAGGAAGCCCTCATCTCTACGTCCGAGCAACGCGAACCCGTCTTGAACTTCCATCGTTTACCTCCTATCGTGTTTCTAACGTCCGTTTCAAGGTCCCACACCCGTAACGAGATGCCCCAGAACCCCGACCATCGCGCCAACTCCTACCACTATTAGAACCACCCCGACCGCCCGATCCTCCGGCATAGAGCCGGAGCCGAGAACCACCACTCCGGAGGAGAAAACGAGAGATCCTAAGACCCAATCGAAGAGCAGCGCCATGAACAACCCGGCCGCGAAGAGCAGTATCGCTATCCATCGTGAGACGGCCAGCTTCACGTCAACACGACGTAGACGATGTAGGCGGCGCCAAGGATCGAGAGGCCGAGTGCCACCAGCAGGTAGACGAGCGAGGAAGAGGTAAATTCTGCCCGGCGGATCGAGCGCTTGTACTGGACGAACCGCGCGACGGCGACCACCTCCACGAGCGCGCCGAAGACGACCATTCCAATGCCGAAGACAGCGAACTTCTCAGGCCCGGAGCCCAGGGCCAGCAGGTTCCTGAATGATGAATCTTGCGAGAAAACGCCGAGGGCACGCACCACCGTGTCGAGCAGTATCCCCACGCTGATGGCGTTTACGCCGGTCCGTATCCAGGAGAGCAGGGTCCGCTCGTTCGCCAGGTACTCCCGCGACAGCGTCTCCCCCTCCGGTATCCTGCTCTCCATTGATACCTCCCTTCTGCCACGAGCCGGTAGACGCTGCAGCCCGGCTCGCTACAGTACCGTGTAGACGATGAACGCCCCGGCGAGAAGCAAGCTTCCGGCGACAATAACCATGTAGGGTGTGGACATTGCGGCGAAGACTCCGGCGATGATCATCCGCCGGTTGCGGAAGAACTGCATCGCCCCCACGACAAGCGTGAGGCATCCCAAGGCAACCAGTGCCAGGCCGAAGATCTCGGACACCAGCGCCGTCTCTTGGCCTCCGGGAGTACCGGCCGCGAGGGCTCCGGCCCTTTCGACTACGAACCCCACCGAGATCAAGCCAACCCCGGTCCTCACCCAGGCGAGAAGCGTCCTCTCGTTGGCGAGATGCTCCCGTACCTCGGCGTCGCGCGTGGGGCGGTAGGGTTCAGCCGAACCGCCGTTACCAGGAAGTTTCAATAGCACGTCTCCAATCGCCAGGGTTTGATACGAGCAGACTCAACCGAAGGAGCCCGAAACAGCGTGTCTCTCGCCGAATTCCTGTTCCCGAATCGCAAGCGTAGCGTACTCTTCTGGCTCGATGCTGAAATGATCTCCGGCACGTACGCGCTGGTGAGCCGGCGGACAAGCGTGACCTCGTGGAGGCCCAGGCAAGCTACACGCCCGGACCTGGACAGTTCGTCAACTGCCCGACGGACCGCGCAGGGGACGGCAAGCTGAAGCGGTTGGGTAGCTCTTACTCTGGGATAGGACGTTTCCACAATCGCCGTTCCGGGTCCGGCTCCTTTTCACTTACAGATAGACCGACCGCCTTGAGTGCCTCCCTCGTGGTCTGGTAGTGATAGGCGTGTCCGGCGTCAATAAATTTTTCGTCCCATCCAGCCTTTCGGAGCCTCTCGCGGACCGGCAGCTTCATGTGCGTGAACACGATCTCTATCCCGTTGGCCTTGTATCCGGACACGAGATCTTCGAGGCCTTCTATAGCCGTTACGTCTATGCTGTTGACACCGCGGCAGTCGATAAAGATCCACTTCAGATCCGGTCTGTCGGCCACCTCCTTTATCAGTTGCTCCTCCAGGAAGGGCACGTTGGCGAAGTAGAGTCGGGCATCGAAGCGGAGTATCAACGCTTCCGGATGCGTCCTCGCTTCGGGGAAGCTCTCGAGCCCCAGGAAAGAGTCTTTCTCCTCGACGTAACCCAACTCGGCGATGTGCGGGTAGGCGGTGCGTCTCAAGAACGCCAGCAGGGCGAACGCGGCCCCGATAATGATCCCCTGCTCCACGCCCCACAGCAACGTCAGGACGAAGGTGACCACGAGAGCGTACCCATCGATGCGCCGGATCCTGAAGACCTTCCGGGCCGCCTCGAAGTCGAGCAGCTTGTAGACGGCGACAAGGATGACCGCGGCCAGCGCCGCGTTGGGCAGGTAATAGAAGAGCGGGGTTAGCAGAAGCAGTGTCGCGACGACCAACAGCGCGGTGACTATGGAGGCGAGTTGCGTCCGTCCCCCCGACTGATACTGCACGGCCGTCCGGGAGAAAGATCCCGCTACCGGGAAGCCCGAGAAGAACGCGGCGGAGGCGTTGGCCAGGCCCAGGGCCTTCAGTTCCTGGTTGGAGTCGATCTTGTACTTCTCCTTGGCGGCTATCGCCTTGGCAACGGAGATTGACTCTATAAAGCCTACGAACGCCACGACCGCGGCAGACGACACGAGCGTGCGGATCGCTTCCAGGTCCAGGGCGGGCACGGAGAGTTCCGGCAACCCTGCCGGCACCTTTCCGACAATGTCCACACCCTTCTCGTCGAGACCGAACAGGTAGACGACGAGCGTGGCCGCTGCCACGACAACCAGGGAGACTGGGACTCGGGGTAGCAACTTCCCGAGCACTACCAGCGCGGCGAGACTGCCTAGGCCGACGGCGAGCGTCCACGGGTTCGTCTCATCGATCCTCCGGGCGTGCTCCAGCACCACCTCCACCGTGGAGTGCTCCCCGGAGATCGGAGTTCCCAGCAGATGCTCTACTTGGCTCAGCGCGATTACGACCGCCGAAGCGTAGATAAAGCCGCTAAGGACCGGGTGGGAGATAAAGTTGGTGATGAAGCCCATGTGGAGGAGTCCTATGGCCAGTTGCAGCACCCCGACCATCAGGGCTAGCAGAAGCGCGAGAGAGATGTACTCGGGCGTCCTAGGCTCCGCCAACGCCGAGACCGAGGTGAAGGTGAGGAGCGCCATGAGAGCGGGAGGCCCGACCGGCATGTGGCGGGACGTGCCGAACAGCGCATAGACGATGGCCGGGACAGTCGACGCGTAGAGGCCGTAGCTGGCTGGCAGTCCGGCGAGCAGCGCGTAAGCCATGCCCTGCGGAACCAGCATGGCCGTGATGATCACGGCCGACATGAGGTCCTTCGGTAGATCCTCACGCCGGTAGTTCCTCAGCCATCCGTAAGCGGGAACGATTTTCTCTAATACCGCCAACGCGCAACCCGCCCGTCTGTCGTGCCGAAACTGCCCCACTCCGTTTGCCCGCAATTGCTAACTCGTGTGACCGTAGCAGGCATCACAGGGCTCAGAATATCATCGGGCGAGCTGGCACGTAGTAGATGTATCATAGGATATGCCTAGAACGATTGAGGCGGCGCCTATGACAGGGATCGAGAACGGTCGAACCGACGCCGCCGGGGATCGGACGAGGTTTTTCCGCTCGATCCCCGGCACTCTGCGACGAGATTAGACGGAGGCCTTCTGCCCCTCCTGAGCCTTCTTCCATCCGTCGTAGCTGCCCTCTAGCTCGGCCACGCCTTCGAACCCGGAGGCGCGGAGCATGCTCGCGACCACCGCGCTGCGGGCTCCGGTCTGGCAGTGGGTGACGATAGCCTCGCCCTTCGGCAGTTCATCGAGGTTCCACAATACCCGTCCGCCATGCAGCTGGCGCGCGTTCGGAATGTTTCCGGCGGCGAAGTCGTTCTTGGTGCGCACGTCCAGGATGTAGGCATCCTCCACCTTATCCAGGTCCTTCGGAGTCACCGTCGGAACGGGCTCCTTCTCAATGCCTTCTAGGCTGGTCACGTAGCCCTCGACGTTGTCTATACCAACGTACGAGAGTTTGTCGCGCAGCCCTTCCGCGTCCGCCCCGTCGCGGGCTAGCAAGACTATAGGTGCGTACGCTCTCTCTGGATCTATGACCCAGGCCGCCCAGGTTGCGAAGCTCTTTCCACCCGGTACGAAGAGAGCGCCCGGAACCGCTCCCTTCAGGTATGAATCCACGCCTCGTGTGTCGATGAACGTGACCTCTCCGGCCCTCAGTTTCTCCTGAAGCTCTCCGGGCTCGTAGTGGTGGAGGCCGGGACGGTCGCCGAGCAAAGCCGGTCCACCCTTGTTCTGGCGCTTCATGCGGCCGAAGTAGACTGGCGCATCGGGCTGGCCCTCAAGCAGCATGTCCACGAAAGCCTGCTCGTTGTTCTCCTTTACGTACTGGGACCACCACGCAAACGTCTTTTCGTAGCCGACCGTCGAGCTTGGTACCGCGCCCAGCGCCTTGCCGCAGGCGCTGCCCGCGCCGTGACCGGGCCAGACCTGCACGTAGTCGGGGAGGGTGAGGAACTTGTCGCGGAGGCTGGCGAACATCTGCTTCGCCCCGATGTAGCGGGTGTCCTTGCCGCCGGCCGCCTCATCCAGCAGGTCCGGGCGCCCCAGATCCCCCACGAACACGAAGTCGCCCGTGAGCATGATGCCAGGCTCGTTGGCCGTCGCGCCGTCTGTCACCAAAAAGGAGATGTGCTCGGGCGTGTGTCCTGGAGTATGGACCGCCTTCAGGACAATGTTGCCGATCTCGATCTCGTCGCCGTCGTAGAGCTTCTCACCCTCGAAACCGTACTTCCAGTCGGTGTCTCCCTCGTCGGAGAGGTAGAGCGCCGCCCCCGCGGCCGCCGCGAGCTCCCGTGCCCCGGAGAGATAGTCGGCGTGGATGTGAGTCTCGGTGACGGCCACTATCTTCATATCGTTCTTCTCGGCCTCGTCGATATAAACGTGCGCGTCGCGCCGGGGATCCACCACCGCCGCCTCACCCGTGGCCTGGCAGCCGATCAGATAGCTCGCCTGGGCCAGGTCTTCGTCGTAAAATCGCGTGAAAAGCATTCTCAGTTCCTTTCTCTCAAGGCTCGCCGCGGAACGGGAGCCGCTTCTACAGGGAATTGCGCCCTGAATTCTGTTCGCTCAAGCATGGGTGGGGACTCCTTCCTTGAGCGCCCGGACCATAGCGCCCGTGTCGCACTCGGTCGGCCGGTTGTATGGCAACTTCGACAGCAGCATCGCCATCGCGCAGGAGTCGGTTAAGCCCGCGAAGACGAGCCCGCCGCCGACGAACGCCGGCAAGAGCCCGAAGTACGGGTTCACCGCCACGGCGAGAATACCGCCCGCCACCGCCAGGACGCCGGCCGCGATACGGACCTGGCGCTCCAGTGAGACCCGTTCGGGGCCATGCTCCACCGGCTTGCCCGCCGATACCCATCCACTCAACCCACCATCCAGGACGTGCAGGTTGGGCATCCCTACCTGCCTGAGGCTCTCCTCCGCCTTGCGGGCACGAGACCCGCCCTGACAAACGAGCACCACCGGAACGTCGACGTTCGCCCGGATCTCCGTCCCGTGTTCACCTAACTGGTCCAGGGGCACGTTGTACGATCCCCGAATGTGACTCGACTCGAACTCGCCCGGAGTACGGACGTCGAGCAGACGAAGATCCGGCAGCTCCTTCATGAGTTCTTCCAGATACTCAGCATCCACCACCGCGGGAACCGCTAGCCCGTTTTTGTTTACCATGCAGCCTCCTTTATGTTTCGTAGCCTGGTCGCCAACTCACCTACATCAATCACTATATCGCAATATAGTTACTCATGCAAGTGCGGACGATGCGAGGGCCATGGAGATAAAGGAGGTGGCGGGCTGGTGCACAGGGGGCAGACCGGCGATTACGGGTACGGTCCCGGCGTAGAGGCCCATTATCGGGGGTAGCCCCGCGAGCAGCGCGTAGGCCATTCCCTGCGGCACCAGCATCACCGCCAGGGTCAGACCCGCGAAGAGGTCGCCGCTGAGGTCTCTCCACCGGTAGGTCCGGAGCCATCCGTAAGCGGGGAGGACTCTCTCCAAAGCCCTCACACCGCCTACCTCTTAACGCTCGGGTGTCGCGGCGTCGCTCCGGGCCGTCTCGGTAAAGAAGAACTCCTCGTCAGGACGGTAGGGACGGTCGAAGACCTGTGGGCGGCGCAGCCCGTCTTCCTGAGCGCCGGGACGGGTCATCGCGAGCCAGCGCTGGTAGACTTCCTTGCTCTTCGCCGTGTCGACGTACACGTCGGCATAGTTGTCGCCGGGTTGGGCCTTCTCGACGAAGACCGCCTGGTGCCAGCAGTGCATGCCGCTGATCGGGTCCGGGTGGACCGGGAAGGTGAGGTTCTGGTGGACTCCACCGTCGCTCCAGAAGATACGTTCCGTGTCGGGGTCGTCACTCTTGTACGGGCCGGGACCTTCGATCTGACGCAGCCTCCAGCCACTCTCGTCGCGCGTGATGTCCACGAGAGAGTTGCTCCACTTGTCGGCCTGGTCCTCCTTGCGGCGCCAGCGGCCCAGGTGGTGGGAGCAGGCGACGACGCCGGGCGCGATGCCTTCCGTTACCCAGGCGTGGTTCACGGAGTACCCGATCTCGGTGACGACCCGGATGAGGTCTCCGGTCTGTATGCCGCGCGGCGCGGCGTCGTCCGGGTTGATCCAGACGGGGTTCTTGTTGGAGATCTCGTTAAGCCACTTGGAGTTGCCACTCCTTGTATGGATGAGGGTCGGCAACCTGTAGGTGGCGTTGAGGACGAGCTGCCCTTCCTCCAGGTTGTCCGGATGGACGTGGCTCTTCACATAGGCTGGCGTCGCGTACTCCGGCCATCCCCAGGCCGCCATCGTCGGTGACCAGATCTCCAGTTTGCCCGAAAGCGTCGGATAGCCCTCCCTGGCCTTGCCGTCGACCTCTACGCCCACGTGAGGAATGAGACGGTTCGCCCGGAGCACGCCCTGGGTGCGGCTCTTCTCGTTCGTGATCGTGCCGTCGGGCTCGACGCGCGTGTCCTCTAGCTCCGTCTCCGAGAGCTCCCGCATGTTGCGCTCGTAGACTCCGGCCTTCACCTCGAAGGCGCCGTACTTACGCATGTAGTTAAGGGGGGTTAGCCCCTCCTCGGCGGCCCGCTCGGGAAGGCCTGGCACCTGGTTCTCGAAGAGGTAGCCGTAGTAATCGTCGACCGTTAGCTTCTTACCCGGCTCGTACGGGTTCTCGAAGTGCCGCCGGATGCCCATCTCGCCGTCCGGGTCTACGTGCCAGGAGAGCTCGATCCAGAACTCGTCGTCCTCCCAGACCTCGCCGGGGTTCGTCTCGTAGGTGTGCTTGATGTCTTCGCCGCGCCTCCGCGCCGCCTCTCGTAATACCGGCTGGCGGAAGGAGAGCCATACGCCCGAGTGGGTCTCCTGGCTCATGACGTCGTGGCGCTCGGGGCCGAGGCCCAGCGGCAGCACGTAGTCGGCGAAGTACGCCGTCTCGTTCCAGGTTGGGGTCAGCGCGACGTGACAGCCGATGTAGTCCTCGTTGGAGAGCGCCTCCATCCAAGAGAAGCCGTCCGGGTAGGTCCAGATCGGGTTGAGCACCCGGCTGAAATAGACTTCCAGCTTACCGCGGCCTTCCATCAGGAAGTAGGGGAGCAGAATGCTCATCTCGTTCGCTGAGAGCGGGTACTCCTTTGGGAAGGTGAGCTCGCTCCATGCGGGCTGCGGCGGCGCCTCCTCCCAAAAGTGCGGCAGCCACTTGTTCCAGCCGTTCGGGTTGGTCCCGCCGGGGCGTCCCCAGCTCCCGGTTAGCACGTTGACGAAGGAAAGGGCGCGGGACACCCCCCAGCCGCCCATGTTCCCCGCGCACGCCGCGCGCCAGGTGTGGGCCGCGACGGCGGGCGCCGCGTTCCCGATCACGCGGGCGACCTCCAGGATCCGCTCCGCCGGTACCCCGCTCTCCTGAGCGGCATACTCCGGCGTGAAGGAAGCGTACTCCTCCTTCATCCCCTCGATAAAGTCGTCAAAGGACTCCGGGTCTTTGTCGGGGTACTTCTCGCGCAGGTACTCGCGCCAGTTGGTCCAGTCGTAGAGGTACTGGGCATCGTAGAGGCCCTCATTCAGGATGACGTTCGCGACTGCCAGCAGGATCGCCGCCTCAGAGCCGGGGCGGGTCGGGAGCCAGTAGTCAGCCATCGAGGCCGAATTGGAGAGCCTCGGGTCCATGACGATAATCTTCGCGCCCTTCATCTTCGCCTCGATGATGCGCTGGGCGTGCGGGTTGAAGTAGTGGCCGCTCTCCAGGTGCGCGCTGATGAGGACTATTGCCCTGGCGTTGGCGTAGTCCGGGGCGGGACGGTCGAAGCCGCCGGTGAGCTGGTAGCCGAAACGGCCGCCGCTGGAGCAGACGTTGGTGTGCGAGTTGTGGGCATCGATGCCCCAGGCGCGGAAGACCCGCTCCATGTGCTGGTGCTCGAACCCCGGACGCCCGACGTGGTACATGATCTCCGTGCGCCGCTCCTCCTGGAGCGTCTTTCGTATCCGACCGCCGATGTCCGCGAGCGCGTCCTGCCAGCTCACCCGCTCCCACTCGCCGCTGCCCCGCTTTCCGACGCGCTTCATCGGGTAGAGGATGCGGTTCGGGTCCTTGACCTGGTTGATGGTCGCCGGTCCCTTCGCGCAGTTGCGCCCCCGGCTCCCCGGGTGCAGCGGATGACCCTCGAACTTCCTGACCTCTTTGTTATCTTTATCCACGTAGGCGAGGAGCCCGCACGCCGACTCGCAATTGAAGCAGACGGTCGGGACGATCTGATAGTTCCGCTTCCGCTTCCGTGTCCACCCGCGCGCCTCGTACTCCGTCCAGTCGTCCCAGCGGTCCGGCGGCGGGTAGTTCGTCAGCGTCGCTCCGGGGACTAGGCGCTCGACATCGGTCTCGCCGTTGGTGGGCTGGTCCACGTTCGGGATGAGCTTTAACGACGTCGCCGCCCGCTCTATGAATGACCTGCCCGGCTCTTTTCGTATCGCCATTCGGTTCTCCTTATCTAGATGCCGTGACCCGTAAGACTCGACCCGCTCGTCACGCGAGCGGGATGAGCTGCGGGGCCTCGACCCACGCGTGTTCGGTAACCAAAATCCCGATGAGCGCCAGAACCCCGGCGGCCGCTATCGCCATGGGAGCGGCCAGCAGGAGGCCAACCCCTACGAGAGCCAAAGGTACGAGGGAACCAAGCCCCACCGATACGCCCCAGAAGAGCCCCTTATAGCGACCCTTGTAGATCATCTCTGCCGCCCGTGCCGCGTCTCGGTCGGGGTGCTCCACCGAGAGCTCCGCCCACATGACGATGAGCCCCGCGACGAGTCCGACCGCGAGCGTTATGGCGAGTATCCCCCGGAGAGGTTCGAGGCCGCCGACGAATAGCGAAGCGATGTACAGTGCCGCTGCGCCGGCAACGGCCGCGTGTACGAGCATGTGAACCGGGAGCGCCGGGCTTTGCCAGAAGCTCCGGCCCTTCGCCTGGGCGAAGAGGAAAGCCGTGTAGACCGCCGTCGCCCCCGCCGCTATGACCAGCGGCCAGGCAAGCGCCACGTCTGCGACCTGGCTCACACTCCCTGGCAGGATTCCGAGGATGCCGAGCACTTTGACGAGCAGCCAGAGGCTGAGGAGGCCGCCGTAGACCGTGATGATGTACGCGCCCTTCACGAGCCAGCTCCTCCACTGCGGCCGCAGCAGGACGTAATGGAAGCGGGTCGGGCGATCGAGATCCATGACAAGCAAACCGCCGGTCGCCGCGAGAAACACCAGGCCGAGTATCGCCCCCACAAGAAGCGCCGCGTCCGTGACGGCTATGCCAAGGCCTGCGGCCAGGAACGGGATGCCGACGGAGCCGGTCGAGATCGCCTTTGTCCACACATACGCGGGGACTTCCTTGCCCCACATCACACCCTTGTTCGGCTCGTCGTAGGTCCGGCGGGCCTTCTCCGGCTGTACGTGCGGGACGGGTTCAGGGGCGCCCTTGCCCTTCGAGCCGGGCTTCCGGCCGAGCGGTATAACGCCTTTCGTAACCCCGGCTCCGTTCCCGTTACCATGGCCGTTGCCTGGAGCATGATGACCGACGCCCCGGCCCTGGTTGCTCCACATATAGTCGGAGGAGACGGGCGCGTCGTCTGGAGTCAGGGCGGCCTCGTCGCCGTTGATGTAGAAGAGCTTCGGCTTGGTACCCTTCTCCGAGCGACGGGCCGTGACCTTCTCGCGCGATAGGAGCTGGCTGATCTCAGTCGTAGGATCGTCCATGTCCCCGCTGATGATCGCGTGCTCCGGGCACACCTGAACGCACGATGGCTCCAGCCCAACGTCCACCCTGTGGGAGCAGTAGTTGCACTTGGCCGCCGTGTGGGTGTTGGGATCTATGTACAGCGCATCGTAGGGACACGCCTGCATGCAGGCCTTGCAGCCGATGCACCGGTCCCAGTTAAAGTCCACGATCCCGTCCTCGCGCGTGTAGAGCGCGGTCACCGGACACGCCTCGACGCACGGGGCGTCCGCGCAGTGGTTGCAGCGCATTACGTGGAACGCCCTCTGGGTGTCGGGGAACTCCCCCTTCTCGATGTACTTCACCCAGGTGCGGTTCACCCCTATTGGGACCTCATGCTCCGCCTTGCAGGCGACCGTGCAAGCGTGACAACCAATGCATTTGCGATTGTCGATAATAAACCCGTAGTTCGTCACGCGGGCTCTCCTTCCCAGGACCGATTGGACACGATGCTAGCAGCAAGCTAAAAGGAATTTAATAATCAATGTCCTATCTCATTATCGCCCCACCCTATAACGCATTGCCTTCTATAGGAAGCATGGAAGCCGCGAGGTACTCCAGTTTGCCGGGCCTAATCGGCTGCGGAGCGACGGTACCAGATGGCAGTTGTGCGCGAGGAACCCAACGGATCATCAAACTCCCTGCTGAGCATGACCCTGATACAGTGGGACGCACACAGACTCCCAAGGCAGAGAAGGAGCGATGATCCAGCTAACCGACAGCTTCAATCGCAAGATGGACTACCTCAGGATCTCCGTCACCGACCGCTGCAATTTCCGCTGCCAGTACTGCATGCCCGAAGACATCCAGTTCCAGGACAAGAGCCACATCCTCACCCTGGAAGAAAT
>CALMWA010000390.1 GCA_937873125.1 uncultured Actinomycetes bacterium
GGATGCCTGCGCGCCCCCGCTGGATGCCGCCCAGCGCGAACGCCGCCACCGACACCCCGACCAGCAACGTCCAGACTACGCCTCTCTCCTCATCCACGAACGCGAGTCGTTCCTGGAGCCGCGACACCTGCGCCGCGTTCCCCGGCCGCACCTCGGCCGCCCGTCCCGCCATCTCCGGCGGGGCCTGGAAGCCCAGCCGGGCAAGCAGGGTCGGGGCGACATCTTCGTTGCTCATCAGGCCCGCTGTGCGGGTTCCGGGAGAGTAGAGTACGCCGGGCGTGGCTGCGCCGAACGTAGCGAGCGCGAAGGGTGTGAGGTTCGCGGAGCCTTCGGGGGCGTTTGGAGCGGCGATAGTGACTACGGCTCCGAAGGTTCGGGCTACTGCCGCGACCTCCGCCGCTTCTCGTGTCCCGGATACTTCGACTGCGACGAGGTCCGCTTTTCGGCGGAGAGCTTCCTTCGAGTGCTTCGCCGGCTCTCCGCCGCCGTAAGTGATTGGAACCCGGCCCTTGGAGTCCATGACCACGAGGGCCGCGCGTCCGCCCACCGCCGCGGCCCTCGCGCGGGAGTGGGCCAGCGCGTCTCCCAGGGCGCCCGGATGGACCGTCGTCGCCGGTCTCGTGAAGGAGCCGGGGATTTTCTCGCGCTCCCGCGGCAGTCTCTCCGGCAAGATAGAGGTGTCCGCCCGGGCGCCCGCGCCGAGTAGCACGTAACCTATCCGGGGGTCTTCCGGCGTCCGTCCCTGGGAGGTGGAGAGGCTCGCGACCGCCGCGTTGTCGAAGACCGGAGCGAGGCCCGGACCTTCGGCGCTCGTCCATGAGAGTCCGTCGTCCACCAGGATGAGCACGACCGGAGCGACATCCGGCTCACCGCCTAGCTTACCGGAGACAGCGTGCGTCAGGGAGAAGAGAAAGACCGTGGATAAAATCATCGCCGCGACCGCCGCCCGCACGACGATATCCTATCAGAGAGTTGCTCGAAAGAGACCACCTTCGGCTCGTGATCCCCGATTCCGCCGAACCTGCTAGACTGCCCGGCGGTGAGACGATGAACGCGACGACGCACGCCATATTTGGGGTTGGGGCTCTGACCGGAGCGGCGCTCCTGACGGGGATGGAGCCGCCCCTGTACGCCTACCCCGTGGCGGTAGTCGCCGCGTGGCTGCCGGACGTGGATAATCCCCGCAGCACTTTAGGCAACGGCTTGAGCCGCCAAAAGAACGCGGCTCTAAACGCGGTGACGCGTCCCGTGAGTTGGGCCTTGAGGACATCCTCGTTCTTCCTGGTCCGCGTCGTGGGCCACCGAACGCTGACCCATTCGCTGCTGGGACTCGCGCTCTTCGCGCTGGTGGCGTGGCTGCTCCTGGGAGGCTACCCGAACCTATTCCTGGCGCTCGTTGTGGGCGCCGGCTCGCACATCGTCGCCGACTCCCTAAACACCTGGGGCGTACCGCTTCTGTGGCCGCTCAAGATCCAGTTCCGGCTGCTGCCGGGGGGCGTGAGGTCCGGCGGCGCGGCCGAATTCGTCGTGGCGCTCGTCGTGTTGGGGCTGACGGCATACGCGTTGTTCGAGGTTCACCCGGCGCTACGGGGTCTCCTCGGCCTCCTCCAGCCACTGTAGGGTCTTGCGGCTCACCGGGTGAACCTCACGCCCGCGCTGCTCGTTGTACGCGATGGCCCGGCGCAGCGCCTCCCTCGCCGCCGCCCGCAGATCCTGCGCGGCGAGCTCGCGCAGTCGCCTCACGCTCGGGTAGTCGCGGGCGGGCTCTATCTTGTCCGCGACGTAGACGGCCAGGGCGAGGCCGGACATCTCCGGCGCGCCGGTGGTGTGGACCCGGATCGCGTCGAGCACCTCACCGTCCTCGACCCCCAGCTTCCGCCGCGCCAGCTCCGCCGCAACGGGCCCGTGCAGGAGCTTCGGGTTCTCCCGCTCGAAATCTCCGACGCGGAGGTCCCAGTCCCTCGCCAGCCGCAGGTAATCCTCCGCGGGCATCTCGCGGGCGGCGTCGTGCAGGAGCGCGGCCAGGCGCGTCCGCCCCTCATCGAGAGCGTGGATGATCGCCAGGCGTTCGGCGGTCTCGGTTACGCGGACGGTGTGATCGTAGCGTTTGTCGGAGAGGCGCTCGCGGGCGAAGGCGTCCGCCGTTTCGAGCGTTACATGGTTTTGTTCACCATCCGTCATCCGGTGCATTGTAGAATACGCAGGTGAACGGAGAACAGAAGAACATAGAGAGCGCGGAGCCTTTATCTAAACCGTTTTCTCGTTTCGCCCTCAATATACCCAACCTGCTTACCTTACCCTTCATCGTGGTGTCAAACTAGCGTTTCGTGGTGTCAATGGTGTAAACCGTGGTGTCAGAATCTACGCCAGATAATCACCTCTCAGTTCGTTAGGTTCCACGCCCAACGCTACTATAGCCAGCCTAATAACTATCTGTCCATCCCAAGAACATGCTAACAGGCGGTGGTTGAGCCACCTCAAAACAGAGTGGTACTGTCGATACGCCATATACGAATAGCAATATTGGGCGTAGGTATCAGGTATACAGTTTACAAGTATACTATAAACATACTATAAAACAGGCTCTCCGGTGTAGGTATTCTGATGTGCGCGTACAACGTTGATACAAACACTAGTTTGCGTCTTATCTAAGCGGTTCCACAGGTCTGTGGTTATGGTTTTGGGGTAAGGGAAACGTTCGTTTTTTAGCACAAACTCCGATTCGTAACCGATTGTTACTATCACCTATTGAGCCACTAGTCTACTATGCCTGTAAGCCGTTGAATGTGGGTGGTTTATGCGCCAGAGTGAATATCAATGCGGGCAGTTACCGGAGAATCCTAGAGAATCACGGTGTAAATAGCTAGTATTTAGCTTAGGTATGGGAAATGTGGTAATATTCGGCAGTATCCGATAATGGTAATTCTCGGAAGCTCAACAGCCTACTCAGCTTAAAACCACAGCTTGTTTCATTTGTAGCTATCCACGGAGGCAGGTGGGTCAATTTTTCCCGACCTACCCCCAGGGGAGCATAAGGCTTACTTCTCGATACACCAAGATTTTCGGAAGGCCGGTACTTTCATCCGAACCAAAAAGGGCCACAAAACATCGTGGCCCACGTAAATATGAGATATCGGGGATTAAGGTCATTCACGTACAGCCTAGAGCGTCTGTAAGGCCGTCTAAGCTCCCTAGAATCGTTTTTAGGGGATTCTACCTGTGCGCCGGAATCCAACCCTCAGATGGAGAGAATCCCTTGTTCTTCGGTTTTCTCATCGTGTCTGCAACCGCTCCTATATCAGACGCTGTGCTGACAGGATTGTTTCTCTTTGCCCGAGCCTTAGCCAGTTCCTTTTGCTCCCTAGCATACTTCTTATCAATAGAGCATCTGTATGAATCATACTCGTTCTCATCGTAGCCACCCGGTAT
>CALMWA010000391.1 GCA_937873125.1 uncultured Actinomycetes bacterium
AGCACAGAGCGCCCCGGAAGGCAAAAACTGCGCCATCCCGAACCCGCGGCTCTTCGAGGACGGGACGCTCACGGTCGCCACGGACAGGCCGGCCTACCCGCCGTGGTTCGAGGGTAGCCCGAAGGATTACTCCGGTTTCGAGGGCGAGGTCGCGAGCGAGATCGCGAAGCGCATGGGCCTGCCGATAAAGTGGGTTGTCGAGCCGTTCAACAAGTCCTACGCGCCGGGCGCGAAGGACTATGACTTCGACGTCAACCAGATCACCATAACCCCCGAACGCGAGAGGGTCGTGGATTTCTCCGACGGCTACTTCGATAACTCCCAGGGCGTGCTGGTGATGGAAGACTCCCCCGCCGCCGGCGCCAAATCCCTCGCGGACCTGAAGGACGTGAGGATCGGGGCGCAGGTCGGAACCACGAGCCTGAAGTTCGTGAACGAGACGATACAACCGGACGAAGAACCGAAAGTCTACAACGAACCGAACGACGCGAAGAGTGCGCTGGAGGCCGGCCAGATCGACGCCTTCGTCACCGACCTGGTAACGACAGTCTACCTGCGCGACGTGGAGATCGAAGGTTCCGAGGTAATCGGCAAGTACCCGAGCGAGGAGCAGTTCGGGGCGCTCTTCGAGAAGGACAACCCGCTCGTGGATTGCGTAAACGAGGTGCTCGGCGAGATGGAGAGCGACGGTACCCTAAAGAAGCTGGAGAAGAAGTTCCTCCAGGACTACCTGAGCGTCCCCACCTTCAAGGAGTAGCATGACCACGAGAGGCGCCGGCCCGGCCGGGTCTCCCGAACGGCCCACGCCGGGCGCTCCCCCGAACGGTGGCCGCGGCTCGAAGATGCTCGGCGGGCGGGCCGTCCTGATCTCCAGCGCGAGCACGGTGTTGTTCTTCGCGCTCATCGCATTGGTCCTGTTCCTGTCGCCGGGGAGCGGCATCGTCGCGGAGCGATTCTTCGACCCGTACCACCTGTGGCGCTCGCTCATCGGCTCGGAGAGCGAGCCGTCGGTCGTCGGGGCGTTCTTGCTCAACGTGTACATGTTCGCCGTCGCGGAGGTCTTTATCCTGGTGCTGGCGCTCGTGATCGCGATAGTGCGCGGCATACCGGGGCCGGTCTTCTTCCCCTTGCGGATGGTCGCCATCGCGTACACGGATTTGTTCCGGGGGATACCCTTGATCCTGGTTTTGTACATGATCGGCTTCGGCGTTCCCGGCCTGGGGCTGGCCGTTATCTCCTACCTCCCGGACGTTACCTACGGGATCATCGCCCTCGTACTCGTTTACTCGGCCTACGTCGCCGAGGTCTACCGGGCCGGAATAGAGTCGGTCCACGAGAGCCAGAACGCCGCCGCCCGCTCGCTCGGTCTCTCGCGCTGGCAGTCCATGCGTTTCGTGGTGCTTCCGCAGGCCGTGCGGCGCGTCATACCGCCGCTCCTAAACGACTTCATCGGGTTACAGAAGGACACGGCGCTCGTGTCGGTCCTCGGCTCAATAGAGGCGGCGCGGGCAGCTCAGATCTACGGCGCATCCCAGTTCAACTACGCGAGCTACGTCATCGCAGCCCTGCTCTTCGTCCTCATCACCATCCCCCTCGCCCGCTTTACGGACCACCTCATCGCCCGCGACAAACGCCGTCGTCAGGCCGGAGGGCTGGCGTGAATGACGCCCCCAAAAATGGAACCCCGGCGTTGATACTCGAAGGCGTCCGCAAGTCCTTCGGCGAGAACGAGGTCTTGAAAGGGATAGACCTGACGGTCGCGCCGCACGAGGTGGTGTGCCTGATCGGGGCTTCCGGCTCCGGCAAGTCCACGCTCCTGAAGTGTGTGAACCTCGTGGAGCCGATAGACGCCGGCCGGGTGGTGGTGGATGGAGAAGAGATCACGGCCGCCGGCGTGGACGTGAACCGCGTCCGGCGCGGTATCGGCATCGTCTACCAGTCTTTTAACCTCTTCCCGCACATGACCGTCCTGCGTAATATCACCCTCGCTCCCCGCGAGGCTCTCAAGACCGGCTGCGCGAGCGCGGAGAAAGACGCTCTCGTCCTTCTCGAACGGTTCGGGCTCTCGGATAAACGTGGCGAGTACCCGGATCGGCTCTCCGGCGGCCAGCAGCAGCGCGTCGCCATCGTGCGGGCGCTCGCCATGCGTCCGAGCCTCATGCTGCTCGACGAGGTGACGAGCGCGCTCGACCCGGAGCTGGTGGCGGAGGTGTTGAACGTGATCCGGGAGCTCGCCCGCGACGGGATGACGATGCTGATAGCGACCCACGAGATGGGCTTCGCCCGAGACGTCGCCGACCGCGTGTGCTTCCTGGA
>CALMWA010000392.1 GCA_937873125.1 uncultured Actinomycetes bacterium
GTGGAGCGCCCCCCCCGGTCAGGACGTCGAACGCTCGTTGCGGACTCTTCGCTTCGGAACATCGTTCTGAAACCTCTCTTACAGTTTGGCGTCCGTTACGGGGGGTAGTATATGCAACCAGCGTAGGCAAAAAAGGAGACGAACTGTGGGCACGGGCAAAGCCGTATACATTGGAGCTACACTTATTTCTATCTTGATCTCGATCTCGCTGTACCGCAGCGACCGTAAGAACCTGGCAATCTTCGTCGGGCTGTGGGCTCCGACCATCCTCAACCTCGGACAAACCCTCGTAGACGACGAGAGCTAGCCTCTCTTACAACTACGTTCCTAAAATGGGCGTCGGCGCGGGACTCTCTTGTTTCTCGCCCGGCGCCTTATCGATGTTTGGCGGCGTCTCTGCAAACGCGATTTGCCACCGTGCTACCCGTTTCTCGGGTCGGTCGGGGTGTCGAGTAGACGCTCGGCCTCGTCCACTACCGAGAGTATCTCCTCCAGCGACGGGTTGGCGACGCTCGACCGGTGTTCTCCAATGCGAAGTTTCGAGGGCAGGCCGGGTTCCATCGAGAGTTCCAGCCAGGCGAGAACCTCGCCGGTATCGGTGCGGTTGCAGATCACCACGTCCGTCCACGCGTGCGAAGGCGAATCCGGCGCTCGCTCCGGACAGGTCGTAGAGACCTCGGCGTGCGGGCGCAGCGCACGTAACGCGGACACCAGAGCGTCCTGATAAGCGCGGTATTCCTCCTCGAAAACTACCAAGATGCGCGTCTCCGAAGCCTCCTGCTCGTAGTCGCGTCATGGTAGCAACTCTCGCGCTGCTGCACCTCTTCGGCGCGTTGGCAGTCCCCTCATCCGGCAGTTCACATCGAACGCGAGACGGCCGGAGAAACAGTCAGACGCCGGATCGCAGCCAGTATGCCTTCTATGGATTCGGACTTCGAGATCACCTCCTCCGCGCCCGCCCGGAGAGCCAGGTCGTACTTGTCGGTCTCCATGCTGACCGTCAGCACCAGCACGGCGACGTGCGGCGCGTAGTCCCGCAGCCAGTGGATCAACTCCGTCCCATCTCCGTCGGGGAGCGTGAGGTCGATAACCGCCACGTCCACATCTTCGAGCCCGCCGTCCAGAAGGCCGTCGCGGCACTCCGCGAGCGTTCCGGCCTGCGCGACCACGTGAAGGTCCGGCTCACCGTCGAGAAACAGGGCCAGCGCCTGGCGGAACCAGAGATGGTCCTCTATCAACAACAGGCGCCGCGTCTTCGTTTGCGTCATCAAAGCATTCCTCCTTGCCGAGTAGTCTTCTCCCGCCGGAGCGGGAGACATTCAGACGCGCCGGTGCGCGTCCGCGGTAAGGAGTTCGTTCATCCGGGTCGTTCGGCGGCCTGCGGAATAATCGAGTTAGGCTTGAAGACCTCGTGGAAGAAACGGGTGGACCCTTTGGGAATTCCGAGGGCGAAGGCTCCGGCCAATACGCCGATGAGCAGAGCGTAATGGGAGTAGTAATGGCATTCCCACGATCCGCCGGAGGACCCGCAGGAGGCGCCGCTGCCAACGGGACCCGACACGGGGGCCGGGGCCGGAGGCACGGCGGGAGACGGAGCGTTCCGAACCGGTTGGGCGGGGGCGGGAGTATTCTGTTCGTTGGGGAGGTTCTCGATCAGGTGCGTAGCCGCTCGCAGCAAGACGGTAGCCATCCGATCTGCTTTCCGTACCACGCTGGCCGCGGTCTCGGAGGAGGAAGCGAACAGGGCGGCCGCCGTCTCTATTAGTTGGTTCGCCAAACTTTGTCGAAGGTTGACGACCTCGTTACCCACCTGCCCGAGCACCTGGGGGCCAACGCCAGCCCCGTCATCCGAAAGGTCCGCAGCGTCCACAAGGGGCACCGCGAAGGATGCATACGTCTTCATAGTTCGACTACCGACTTCCGACAGTCCGGCTGGTGGGCCGGTCGGCGGTTCGGCGGTCGAGGCGGCCAGAACAGCCGGAGCGGCGGCCGGCTCATCATAAGCCGCCGAAACCGGGGCGACGGGCGACGCAGCGGGCGCTGATTCGAGGGTCGCGTCCGTGGTCGGCGCGGGCGCCGGTTCGATGGAAGGCGGTGAAACGAAGGATTCCTCCGGTACCGCTGGTTCTAAGGCGGCCGGCTCCGTGGCCGGTATCACTTCGCTCCCCACCGGGAGAGGCGCGGGGACAACGGCAGGCTCTGCCGCTGGAGCAGGACCCAGCACCGGCGGAGGCTCCGGGGCGATCACCGGTTCCGGCGCGGGAATGGGATCTTCTACGAAAACCGGAGCCGAGACTATCTCGGTAACCGGTTGCGGCGCTGGTTCTTGTACCACCGGATCGGGAACGGGTTCTGAGACTACCACCGGCTCTGGTGCCAGTTCTATTACCGGCGTTGGCTCGGGAGCCGGTTCGGCAACGGGTATGGGCTCGGGAGTCGGCTCGGCGACCGGAGCGGGAGTCAGCTCGGTTGCGAGCGTCGGGGCATCTGATACTGGTTCTGCGATAACTTCGTTGGAAGGAAGGGGGTCCGTCGTAGCGGAATCCGTGATCAGTGGTTTGTCTTCCAGGGTCTGCGCTCGCGCCTCACCGGCGCTCAAGAGGATACCTCCGCAGAGTACGGCCAGGGCTACCAGCACACCGACGATTCTCTCTACCACCTGAACACCAGGCGCTCTCTGATAGATAGCGCTTACCAATGCCGCTCTCCCAATTCCTAAACAGATGAAGGATACACCACGGAGCAAAGTTCATCTATATCAAGCTCTTACAAAGTTCCGCGGACGGACCCGGTCACGCCCGTCCGAAGTTCCGAAGAAGATCCGCGAGCGTGACGCGCCGCACTATCGGCCGTCCGTGGGGGCAGATGTCTCTGAACTCGCAAACCGCCCACTCGTTCAACATCGTTCGCATCTCTTCCACCGTCAACTCTTCCCCGAACTTCCTCGACCCCCGGCACGCGAGCGCCTTTGCGAGATCCTCCCCGCCCGCCAGCGCCTCGACGGCCACCGTGAACGACACCTCCGCCTCCGTCACCGACGCCGGCGCGGCGAGCACTCTGACCGCCTCCGCACCGAACGGCTCGAACTCGAAGCCGAGCGCCGCGAGCTCTCGCTCGAAGCTCCACACCTCAGGCGCGAGGTCCTCCGGCAGCCGCGCGACGACCGGATGCGCCAGCGATACGGCCTCGGACTTCGGGTTGCCCGAGAGCCGCTCGTACAGGATGCGTTCGTGCGCTCCGTGCTGGTCGAGGATGATCAGCTCGTCGCCCTCCTGCGCCAGGATGCAACGCCCCGCGAACTGCCCGATGAGGGTGAGCGCCGAGTCCCGCTCTTCCGGCGCGGCGCCGCCACCAATCTCCCGATCCGGGGCCAGCGCCGCCCGGATGGTCCCGACCACCAGCGGATACGCCGAACGTCCACCGCGCAGCCGCACGGCGCTCTTCGCCGGATGCACGTTCACGTCCACCTCTCCGGGGCCGGGATCCAACCGCAAAAACGCCGCGGGATGCCGTCCTTTCGGCAACAGGTCCGCATAAGCCTTCGAGACCGCCGGGGCGAACGAGTCCGTATCCACGACCCGGCCGTTCACCGCGACATGCAGGTAGCGCCGCGTAGGAAAGCTCACCGAAAGTGGACTCACGAAACCCCAGACGAGCGGGTCCTCGAGCGCGATGAGACTACGCGCCAGCGAGAGGCCGTGGACCTGGGAGATGCGCTCCCGCAGGTCTGCCGCGGCGGGCAGAGCCATAACGCGCCGCCCGTCCGACTTCAGAAAGAACCCGACCTTCGGCCGGCTAAGGGCGAGCGCCTGAACCACCACCGCCACCGCATTCGCCTCAGCCCGCGCAGTCCCCAGAAAGCCCCGACGCACCGGCAGGTTCAGGAACAGGTCTCTAGCTTCCACCGTCGTGCCGGGCGGATGGGCGGCGGGCTCGCCGATTGCTTCTTCCCCGGCGAAGACACGGACACACACGCCCCGCGCGGCCCCACGTTCGCAGGTAGTCAGCGTCAGGGCGGAGACGGCTCCGATGGCGTGCAGGGCTTCGCCCCGAAAGCCCAGAGAGGAGACCCGAGCGAGGTCGTCGGCCGAGGAGATCTTGCTGGTCGCATGCCGCGCCACCGCGCGCTCCGCATCCCCCGACGACATCCCGGAACCGTCGTCGCGGACCCGGATCAGGGCGACTCCGCCGCCTTCTATCTCGACTTCGACCCGGCCCGCTACGGCGTCCAGCGAGTTCTCTACCAGCTCCTTCACGGCGCTCGCCGGGCGCTCGATGACCTCTCCAGCCGCGATCCTGTGCGCCACCTCTGCTGGCAGCACTCGGACCCACCCGCCTGAACATTCATACTCGTCCACCTTTTCAGCGATGAGCCGGGGAAACAGCCTCACCCCGCGAAGTCCTTTACGCCCTCGGTTTCGAGACGCGTGAGGATCTCCCCGGCCCGGTCCGTCACCCGCTGCGGCAGCCCGGCGAGCCGCGCCACGTGGACGCCGTAGGACGAGGACTCGGCGCCTTCTTCTATCTTGTGCAGGAATACGATCTCACCGCCCACGTCCTCGACGCTGGCCTTGTAGTTGCGGCATCCCGGCAACATCTCCGCCAGCCGCGTCAGCTCGTGGTAGTGCGTCGCGAATAGCGTCAACGACTGCACGTCATCGTGCAGGTACTCGGCGATGGCCCAGGCGAGGCTCATCCCGTCGTAGGTGGATGTTCCACGACCCACCTCGTCCAGGATGACCAGGCTCTTCTCGGTCGCGCTGTTCAGGATGCTCGCGGCCTCGGTCATCTCGACCATGAACGTGGACTCGCCGCTCGCGAGCCTATCCTCCGCACCGACCCTGGTAAAGATACGGTCCACGACGCCCAGGGTAGCCTCGTCGGCCGGGACGTAGGAGCCGGTCTGGGCGAGGAGAGCGATGATGGCGACCTGGCGCAAGTAGACGGACTTCCCGGCCATGTTGGGGCCGGTGATGATCTGGAGCCGCGAGTCCCCGTCTACCTCGGAATCATTCGGCACGAACGGCGTGCTCGCGTTATGCTCGACGACCGGATGACGTCCCCCAGCGATTCTTATGCCGCGCAAGTCCGTCACCACCGGGCGGCAGTAGCGAAGCTCGGAAGCGGCGGCGGCGAAAGAGGAGATCACGTCTATCACGGCGACGGCGCGGGCTATCTTCTGGAGATCCGGCGCAGCCTCCTTCACGGCGGTCCGGATCTCCGCGAGGATCTGACGCTCCAGCCGCTCTACCTCATCGCGCGCCCCGAGCATGCGCGACTCGTGCTCTTTTAGCTCCACAGTGACGTATCGGGCGTTGTGCTTTAGTGCCTTGCGATGCTCGTAACCCGGCGGCACGGCAGCAGTATCTTTGCCCGCGACCTCGATGAAGTAGCCCTCGCCATCGCGGTAGCCCACCTTGAGGGTCTTGAGACCGGTCTTGAGTCGTTCGCCGGCCTCGAAGCGCGTCAGCCACTCGTGAGCGCCGTCGCGAAACTCGCGCGCCTCGTCCAGTTCCGAGGAGTAACCGGCACGAATTATCTCACCGGACTCCTCGCTGATCGCCGCCGCTATAAGCTCTCGCACCCCCGGAGGCTCCTCCATCGCCGAGAGAACCCGTTCGAGCAAAGTGCCGCTCTCCGACGCGGGCGCGAGCACTTCCTTGAGCGGCGCGATGGCTTCGAGCGCGCCCTTGAGCGA
>CALMWA010000393.1 GCA_937873125.1 uncultured Actinomycetes bacterium
GTAGAGCCCGAACGGCAGCGTGAGCACTGTGAGGAGCTTGTCTGGGATGAGGGTCTTGGCGAGGCCGGCTATCTTGCCGCTCCCGAGAAGCCCGTCCTCGGCGGCCTGGTAGGTTGCGGTGAGTCCGCCGAGGGCACCGAAGGTCATGAGCGACCAGCTCTGGGTGGACATCGGAGAGCGGAGCTTCAGGACACGAAGCATGTTATAGAAGCGCTCCGGCCGTCCGAGATCCCAGATAAGGAGTATCGGGCTCAAGAGCATGGTGACGAGCACCGTGTAGCGGCTGACGCGGGTGAGCGTCCTGTCCTCGTGACCCAGCAATTGAGCCACCGTGGAGAACAGTTGCGTGCCGGCGCCGATGCCCCCGATCCAGAAGTACACCGGGATCTGCCACGTCCAATGCGCGTGCTTTATCGGCGGGATGCCGTAGTAGTTCTTGTCCTTGCGCTTCGGGTCGGTCTCAGGATGGTGCGAAGTCTCGACCTTCCCATTCTGCTGCTGCGGAGTTTCTTGTCTGGTGTCGGTCATGCTCTACCTCCTGTAGTTTCATCTAAGGGTTGAGTTCAAATTCGTCATTCGCGCGCTCCAGCAATTCTCTGACTTCCTCGATGCTGCGTGTTTGGCTACCTAGGTGGATAATGGCATGGCAGTTCGGACACACCGGCCTGAGATCAGTGATTGGGTCAACCTCATACTCCATGCTAACCTCGGACAGTGGCTTGAGGTGGTGAACATGTATAAAACCCTGCGCCACGGAGCCATAAACCAGTCCGAGATCGAGTTCGCAAACCACGCAACTCGATCCGTAGTGTCTAATACACTTTCGCCTAGCCTCTCGATTGCGCTCATAGGTATTGACTGAGATCCGCCGAGTTGCGCCTTCTACGAACCGATCTTCTGACAGCACTTCTTCTGGAATCTGCGCTTCTCCTGCCAATACCCAACCGGCAGACTCAAGAGCTTCTGCTACCTGTGGCAGCATCTCCCAAATGAAACCTTCTGATGCTCTATATCCCAAGGACCAAATAGACCACCAATCAGGGCTGCCTCCCCACCATACATCAAGCGTGAAGCCGGTTTCCTCGCAGAACATACGACCTAAACGGCCATATTGCAGATTTACCGTGGGCCATCCACCAGGAACATCCGCCAACCGTGCAAGTTGCTTTACCGTAACGCTACGGAATGGAGCATGATATTGAGCAATGAGCATACGTCGCTGCAGGTCGCTTATGCGCGGCAAGATGGCGTCAAGCCCACGAGCATACTCGCCAACGGATGGGAGGCGGCTCTGTTTGAGTATACGAGTCGCCTCCATCTACTCTCTAATCCCTGAACGCCAGCGCCACGACCGCGCCGAGCACCGTGGCCGCGACCGCGCTCGCTATGACGCCGCCCTTTACCTTCTCCTGCGGCAGATACGGATGCTTCGGCAGGTTGTACGTCTCCGGCTCGTCCATGAGGATGAACTTGGAGTGGTTGCCCCCTATGCCGCCGGTTCCCCCAATCTCGGGTGTACCCCAAACGTAGGCCTGGGTGTAACCCTTGTCGTGCAGGGTCTGCACCCGCTCCTCGGCAATAGCCTTTAGCTCCTCGACCTCGCCGAACATGATGGACTTGGTCGGGCACGCCTTGGCGCAGGCGGGCTCCAGGCCGTCCTTCTGGCGGTCGTAGCAGAGGGTGCACTTGAAGGCGCGGCCGTCGTTGGGGACCTGGGTTATGACGCCGTAGGGGCAGGCCGGGACGCAGTATCCGCAGCCGTTGCACACGTCGGACTGGATATACACGTTATCGAACTCGTTGCGGATGATCGCGCCCGTCGGGCACGCTTGCTGGCACGGCGCCTCGACGCAGTGCTTGCACACGTCGCTCATGAACGTCCAGCGCCCGAGAGCGTCGATCTCCGCGCCGCCGGGTAGCTGTTCCTTTACGTCTTCGGCGAGGGCAACGAGGTCCACGTCTCCGGTTAGACGGCGTTTACGCGGGTTCTCGATAAAGGCGACGTGGCGCCAGGTGGTGCCGGAGAGTTGCTTGGTGTTGTCGTAGGAGTCGCCGGTGAACTCATAGCCGTCGGAGGGTAGCTGATTCCACTGCTTGCAGGCGACCTCGCAGGCCTTACATCCGATGCAGACCGTCGTGTCGGTCAAAAATCCTGTAGCCACTAGCCCTTCCCTTCTAGCACTTTGCGCCGAATTTCCTCCACGGGAGCCGCCGGGTCGCTGCTGATACGGAACATCTTGTGACCGAGGGCGACGCGCTGCGGCGAGTAGAGCCGGTCTATCATCCCCGTACCCCTGTTGTAGTAGACGCCCGGTTCGAGGATCTTCGCGCTCCTTATGGGCTTCAGGTTCTTCGCCGCTGCCTCGGGGTGGTCGATGAGCCACACGCCGAGGTCCATCAGGTCCTGCTCCATCATCTCCCGGCTGCGCCGGGTCTCGACGCTCACAGGCGACCCGCTTCGAGGTTGGCGGTGAACGCTTTAGCCTCGTGGATGGCTACGTTCGGTTCGAGGGAGACCGGGATCAAGTCGTTCACCACGTCGCCCTTGACGAGCCCGTTCGGCCCCCAGTGGTACGGCAGGCCGATGGTGTGGAGATCCCTACCCTCGAACTTGTAGACTGGGATGCGCTCGGAGACGAGCGCCTTGCAGTGGATCTTGCCGCGGCTCGTCGTAATGGTCACCCAGTCAGCGTTACCCACACCTTTCTCGGCGGCGAGCTCCGGGCTGATCTCACAGAACAACTCCGGCTGAAGCTCGGAGAGCCAGGGGATCCAACGACTCATCGCCCCGCTCGTGTGGTGCTCCGTGAGCCGGTAGGTCGTCACGACGTACGGATACCTCGGGTCTTCGGGTGGGTTGTACGGGTTGTCCGGCCGGTCGAAGGTCTTGGCGACGGGATCGTGCTGGACCTTGTCGTACAAGAGGTTTGGCACCGGCGACTCCACCGGCTCGTAATGTACCGGCAGCGGCCCGTCCTTGAGCCCCACCGGAGCGAAGAGCCAGCCCTTGCCGTCGCCATTCATGATGAACGGACCGTCACCGGGGATGGCGTCCATCCCGCGCGCACCGTTGTCCGGCCGGTAGGACGGCGCCTTGTCCGCCGGAAAGTCCGGGACGTCGCGTCCGGCCCACTTGCCCTGCTCTTCGTCCCACCACACGTACTTCTTACGCTCGGACCAGGGCTTGCCTTCGGGGTCGGCGGAGGCGCGGTTGTAGAGGACGCGGCGGTTCGCCGGCCACGCCCAGCCCCACTCGGCGGCGACGTTGTCCTGCGCGTGATAGGGCTTGCGCCGCCGGGACTGGTTCACGCCATCGGCGTAGACGCCGGAGTAAATCCAACCGCCGCACGCCGTGGAGCCGTCGTCCTTTAGCGCCGCGAAACCAGCCACCGGCTTGCCGTCGGCGATGGTGTAACCATTGACCTCCTTGAGGATGCTCTCGATGTCCGGCTCTTGGCGGTCGCCCTCGAGCGGATAGTCCCAGGTCATTGCGTTGATGAGCTTGTCGCGATCCTCACTGGAGTCCTTGTACAATTCCTTCATCCGGCGTCCGAGGTGGTAGACGAACCAGGCGTCCGAGCGGGCGTCGCCCGGCGGGTCCACGGACTTGTCGTGCCACTGCAACATGCGCTGGGTCTGCGTGAACGAACCTTCCTTCTCGGCGACCAGCGCCATCGGGATAAAGAAGGTCTCCGTGCCGCACTCCTCCGGTTTCACGCCGTCCATCTTCCAGGTCGTCGCCGTCTCCACCTCGTAGGCGTCGAGCACCACCAGGAAGTCCAGGTTTCGCAGACCGTCGCGCGCCAGCTTCGCGTGCGGCCCGCCGACAGCGAGGTTCTGTCCGAAGATAAAGGCGCCCTTCACAGTCCCGTCCTTCATCTCCATGATCGTCGGGTAGTAGGAGTGGTCGCCGGAGAGGCGCGGGAACTGATCGAACAGCTCTCCCTGCTGCGGGTCGAACGCCTCACCGTACCAGGCCTTCATAATGCTGGTCGCGTACTTGGGGAAGTTAGACAGCCAGCCGGTCTTGGCGGTGTTGTCCTCCACGTAACCGCGCCAGGTCTCGTGGTCCTTGTTCACGTCCGGCATGCCGAGGTAGCCGGGGAGGATGTTGTAGAGGGTGGCGATATCGGTGGAGCCCTGGATAGTCGCGTGACCCCGGAGCGCCATGATGCCGCCGCCCGGACGCCCGATGTTGCCGAGCAGGAGCCACAGAATGGCGGCGGTGCGGATGACCTGCACGCCCTTGGAGTGCTGGGTCCAACCGACCGCGTAGCACAGCGACGAGGTCTTCTCGCGACCAGAGTTCTCGCAGAGGGTCTCCGCGACCTTCAGGAAAGCCTCCTTCGGTGTGCCGCAGACTCGCTCGACCATCTCCGGGGTGTACTTGGCGAAGTGACGCTTGAGGGTCTGGAAGACGGTACGCTCGTGCTGCAGCGTCATGTCCGTCGGGCGGGGCTGTTCGGGGGACATCTCGCTCTGCCCGCCGTCCTCGCCGACGATGCGGCCCTGGCTCCCGCCGACGGCGGCGTAGTCTATGGGCTGGCCCTCGTAGCGCCAGGTAGACGGGTCGTACTGCTTCTTCTCCTCGTCCCAGCCGGAGAAGAGCCCGGTCGCGTCGGCGTCCTCGAATTCCTCGGTCAGCAGCGTGGCCGCGTTGGTGAAGTTGACCACGTACTCCTCGAAATACTGCTCGTTCTCGATCACGTAGCTGATCAAACCGCCCAGGAACACGATGTCCGTGCCGGGCCTTATCGGGGCGTAGATGTCGCACATCGCCGAGGTGCGCGTGAAGCGCGGGTCCACGTGGATGAGCTTCGCGCCCTTGCGCTTGGCGATCATGGGGTGGCGGAAGCCGACCGGGTGGGCCTCGGCCATGTTTGAACCTTCGATGAGTATGCAGTCTGCGTTCTGCAGGTCCTGCAGGTTGGAGGTGGCGCCGCCCCTACCGTACGTGATGCCCAGACCGGGCACCGTAGAGCTGTGTCATATTCGTGCCTGGTTCGTAATTCGTACGAACCCTAGAGAGTGGAAGAGCTTTGTGATGAGGTAGTTCTCTTCATTGTCTATCGTGGCGCCCCCGACGGAGGCTACGGCCATGGAGCGGTTGAGCTTCCTGCCCTCGGCGTCTTTGTCTTCCCAGTTTTCGTCGCGGGTCTTCTTTACGCGGTCGGCGATCATGTCCATCGCCTCTTCGAGGGAAAGATCCTCCCACTCGCTGGAGTACGGCCGACGGTACATAACCTTCGTCTTGCGATGCGGCGAGACGTGCATCCCGAAAGTCGCCGAACCCTTGGGGCATAGCGTGCCACCGTTTATGGGACTGTCCGGGTTGCCCTCGATATCTATGATGCGGCCGTCGCGGTGGTAGACGAGCGTCGAGCAGCCGACCGCGCAGTACGGACAGACGCTCACGGCCTTCTCCACGCCGTCCTCCGAGATGCGGGAGCGGATATCGCGAGTCGCCGGGCTTACCGGGTGCTTGACCGTCGTCCCGACGTGGTTCCGGATCTTACGCCAGATACCGTCTTTCTCCGTGAGCTTGAAGAGCATGCCTGACCCTTTCCGCGCGAACGATTTAATTGTCCATGATTTCCCTAGCTGCATTCTAACCATATTCGACCTGGCGCGAAACCACGAGATAACTTACGATCCAGATATGTTCATATCCCGAATATGTAGACTCAGTCTTGCACCGACACGCAACATATGGTACTTTGTTGGGGCGACTTTCGGGAAAGGGAAAGGAGGTTGCCTGGATAACGGACGTTTCACCGCGTGACGGAGAGTGTCTTTCGGCGCGGTTGAGCAGAGATAAGCATAGAGAATATTTCATTCTCTCCGACTGATTAGAAGGGGAACACCAGCTTATGGCTGACAACAGAGTAGTGGTCTACAAGGGACCGGGCGAAGTAGCGGTAGAGGACATCGAGTATCCGAAGCTCGAGGTGCCCGGCGAGGTCGCGGACGCGATGGGGATGAGCAAAGAGGCTCCTCACGCGGTCATCTTGAAGATCGTTTCGACCAACATCTGCGGTTCGGACCAGCACATGGTTCGGGGCCGGACGACAGCTCCCGTGGGGCAGACTCTTGGGCATGAGATCACGGGCGAGATCGTGGAGAAGGGCAACGACGTTCAGTTCCTGGAGGTCGGCGACATCTGTAGCGTACCGTTCAACATCGCCTGCGGACGCTGTCGCAACTGCAAGGAGCGCAAGACCGGCGTGTGCCTGAACGTGAACCCGGCGCGCGCGGGCAGCGCCTACGGCTACGTGGACATGGGCGGCTGGGTCGGCGGGCAGGCCGAGTACGTCCTCGTGCCGTTCGCGGACTTCAACCTCTTGAAGTTCCCGGACCGGGAGCAGGCGCTGGAGAAGATCCTGGACCTCACCATGCTCTCCGACATCTTCCCGACCGGCTACCACGGCGCCTACACGGCCCAGGTAACGACCGGCTCGACGGTCTACGTCGCGGGCGCGGGTCCCGTGGGCCTTGCGGCGGCCCACTCGGCGCAGCTACTCGGAGCGGCGGTCGTGATCGTCGGCGACCTGAACGATGAGCGGCTCGCACAGGCGCGGTCCTTCGGCTGCGAGACTATAAACGTCGGCGAGGGCACACCGATAGAGGAGCAGATCGCCGCTATCGTAGGCGAGCCGGAGGTTGACTGCGCGGTCGACGCGGTAGGCTTCGAGGCCTCCGCGAAGGCCGGCGAAGAGTCCCCAGCCGTGGTCCTCAACCAGGTCCAGACCATCACGCGGGCGGGCGGATCGCTCGGTATTCCGGGCCTGTACGTCACCGGTGACCCTGGAGCTGCCGACCCGGACGCGCAGGAAGGCACGCTCAAGATCCGGTTCGGACTGGGCTGGGCAAAGAGCCACGCCTTCTACACGGGCCAGTGTCCGGTCATGAAGTACAACCGCGGGCTGATGATGAGCATCCTGCACGACAAGGCCCAGATCGCCAAGGCCGTCAACGCCACGGTCATCAGCCTTGACGAAGCCCCGCAGGGCTACAAGGACTTCGACAAGGGCGCGGCCAAGAAGTACGTCCTCGACCCGCACGGCATGGTCTCCGCCTAACGCGGATCACACGAGCGGTTTTAGAGGGGCCGGAGTCAACTCCGGCCCCTTCGTCTTGCAGAGACACCTGCAAAATTTGACAGTTTGTATTTTACTGTCAAAATAACTCTTGAAATACCTCCAGCTATATCTATACTGTGAAATACACTCAGTAGCAAGTTGGAGGCTGTGATGATAATTTGTTTTGAATGTGGGCCCAGAACAAAGACACTGTTGGACAGTATATTAGACTCGGGGCAGTATCGAGACTATTCAGAGGTAATTTCGCTGGCTCTGGATAACTTGAGTGTGTTGCAGAACGAACTCGCAAGTAAGGGTGTGCTGACACTCGAATCCGAAAACGAATTGATGGCTCTGCGCGCACGTTTGGAGACCGAACCTACACCCAAACAGAACAATGCGCTCCCGCAGCCGAACAAAGAGGATGGTGAAAAAACAGATCTGCAACCGGAGGCTCTCTTGACAGAGAGCTCAGCTTCTATTCCGAACCTGTTTTTATTGCATGGCATTGACGAGTTATCGTCATCGCTTGCAAGTCCACCAGCAGATGTCTGGACCATGAAGCAGGAAGTTCCTCTGGAGCGCTGGATTTTCGGACAATACAATAAGTTTCTGCCGGCCAAAGTTAGTTGCCGAGGTTTGGCGAATTTACTCCAAGGTAAACCAGATGGCATTCGGCTTGAAGACGCCGCACTTGACATTTCTCAAGGGGCGCTAACTGTTGGTAGTTTGTTGGCCCGCTACGACAAGCAAAATGGCACTAAGCGAGATGATGCTCTCTCGACCGCTTTTCCCTCTCCTGACCGCGAGGTCGAAAAGAGTCGCATGCGTTATGCAAACCAGTTCGTCGCGAGCGTCACCAAGAAGGGAAAAGTGTCCGGCTTGCTAATAGATCTGAAGCTTATCAATCACACAGGCGGCAACAAACCTCGTCTAAAACTCACTGAAGCCGGTTGGAATTTTGCCAAACTACGAAACCCC
>CALMWA010000394.1 GCA_937873125.1 uncultured Actinomycetes bacterium
TCCTCTGTCTGAGGTCTTCGGAGTAACCGTTCATGCGGCCATGCTCTCATTGGTTCACTCACGCTGCAACGTGCTGTCAAAGATGCGGATAAAGAGATAGAGTACCAGGGCGAGAAGAATGAGCGTCCAGCCCATAAGGGCGAATTTCCCGGTGATCCAACGCAGAAACGAGCCACGCTCGAAGAGAAACATGGTGGGTGTAGCCAGCAGAACCAACGGCACGCCGATCTGCAGCATTAGCCTTACCCAGGGTCCGTAGAAATTCCACACCGCTTCCACACTGCGTATTATCGGCGGGAGAACCCAAAAGCTCTAACCGGCAGCGGTGCTTGTAGACTAGGGGACCACCAGCGGCGGTACCTCAAAGACTCGGACCTGTAAGATGTACGGGCCGTGCAAGTCATCTTCAACACCGCGCTGCCGTTCTTCGCCCTGATCTTCTGCGGCTACGGCGCCGGTCGCTTCGGTCTCCTGAGCCCGGCGGCCGTCACGGGCGTGAACACCTTCGTCTTCTACTTCGCACTGCCCGCGTTTATCTTCAACCTCACCGCCACTTCTCCCCTGGCGGACATCTTCAAGGCGCCGTTTATGGCGGCCTACCTAAGCGCCGGCCTCGTGGTCTTCGCGCTCGCGGCCATCCTCGGCCGGCTGCTGTTTCGGGTGAAGCTGGGCGAATCGGCGGTGCTGGGCGCGGCGGCGGTGCTGGGGAACACCGGGTATATGGGGCTTCCGCTCATGGCGGCGGCGTTCGGGAGGGAGGCGGCGATCCCGCTGTTGCTCGGCCTGACGATAGAGGCGACCATATTCATCCCGCTGACCATCGCCATTATCGAATCCGATCGCGGCGTCGGTGGGCAATGGCTGAAGGTCGCCGGTTCGGTGCTAGGGGCGCTGGCGCGGAATCCGCTCGTTATCTCGATCTTCGTCGGTATCCTTATCTCCGGCCTCGCCCTCGACCTCCCTACCCCGATCACGAAGTTCACCGGCCTCCTCGGCGACGCCGCCGGTCCCTGTGCCCTCTTCGCCCTAGGCGCCACCCTTGTCGGCCGGCCACTCTCGTCCGGGCTGGCGGAGACTTCCTACATGAGCACCTTCAAGCTTCTCGTCCACCCAGCCGCGATGTGGTTCGCAACCACCCAGGTCTTCACCGTAGCCCCACTCTGGGCCACCGTCGCCATCCTCGGCGCCTCCCTCCCTGTCGCCGCCAACGTCTTTATCGTCGCCCGCCAATACGACACCTACCTCGAACGAGCCTCCAGCGCCATCCTCCTCTCCACCCTGGTCTCCATGATCACAGTCTCCACACTCCTCGTCATCCTCTCCCCGTAGTCCTCTACCCGTAGTCCTTCTCCTGCGCTCCTGCTATGGTGGGAGACATGTTGGTGGCGCGTTCGCGGCTGGTTCGAGACCTTGCGAACCTCGGGTTGGAACCGGACACGACGGTGATGGTCCATGGTCCATTGTCGGATGTCCGCCATCGGACACGTGGTCGGCGGCGCAGAGACCGTGGTACGCGCCCTCCTCGACGTCGTGGGACCGGACGGAACACTCATGGCCTACAGCGGCTGGCAGGACTGTCCCCCGGACGACCTCGACGCGCTGGACGAAGAGGCCCGGCGGATCTACCTCGAAGAACACCCACCCTACGACCCGCGCGTCGCCCTCGCCAGCCGCGACCACGGTCGGGTCCCGGAAGCACTCAGGACCTGGCCGGGGGCGTACCACAGCGGACATCCCGAGGCTGGCGTTGCCGCCGTCGGTCGCCTGGCCGAGACCCTCACAGCCTACCATCCCCTCGACGACGCTTACGGTGCCGGCACGCCCTACGCCCGGCTCGTCGAACTCGGCGGCCGGGTGGTGATGCTGGGCGCGCCGCTCGACACCGTGACGCTCGTACACCACGCGGAGGCCGTCGCACAAGTCCCCGGCAAACGCCACGTAAGCTACGGCATGCCCATCGAGGTGCAGGGCGAGCGAATCTGGCGGACCTTCTCGGATATCGATACCGGAGAGGGAGCCTTGCCTTACGAACGCCTCCTCGGCGAGGAGGACTACATCGAGCACATCACGCGTTCGGCGCTCGCAAGCGGTATCGGGAAAAGCGGGCCGGTCGGAGAAGCGACAGCTCACCTGTTTGACGCGCGGGGGCTGGTCGAGCACGCGGTCGATTGGATCGAGCGGAACTTCGCACCCGGAGGCTCGACGGACCTCAGGTAAGGCAGACGGGCACTATCGAGGATCGTGCCGCGCTCCCGTTAGCAGGGGGTTCGCGCGCAAGACCTGTACTTCCGTTCAGCAAATAAACCGTCCCTTCGCCCGTTGTGTCAGCGACAACCCTCTAGCATCCTGAAAGCGCAGGGTCGGCGGACGGCCCCAATACCGTGCGACTTGACATAGACAGCGCCGGTATTAACATTTAGTTAGCCGGCTAAGTAAAACCGGTGGAGAGGAAGAGTTGATGAACACGAGTGAGAAAATCGGGCGCGAGGTGACGGGATGGGCGGGTGTCGAGGAGAGGCCGCATCGGTTCGGCGGGGTCGAGTTCCGGGTGAACGGGCACGAGATCGGTCACCTGCACGGCGAGGGGTTCCCCGCGATGGCAGACTTACCTTTCCCGATCAGGATGCGGAAAGAGCTCGTCGAAGCCGGCAAGGCGCGACTGCACCACGTGCTGCCGGAGACCGGATGGGTGAGCTACCGTATCCGGGACGAGGAGGACGTCGCCGGGGCCATCGAGTTGTTCCGGTTGAACTACGAGCGGCTGACGGCCCGCAAGACGGCTGGGCGGGCATGAGCGCCTTTACGTCTGCGGAGGTTTCGTACCTGGGCGAGCAGCGCCTGGGCCGTCTCGCAACGGTGGACGCGGCGGGCGTTCCGCACGTAGTACCCGTGGGTTTCAGGTACAACGACGAGCTGGACACCATAGACATCGGCGGTCACAACCTGAGCAAGACGAAGAAGTTCCGCGACGCGGGAGCTACCGGAAAGGCGGCGTTCGTGGTGGACGACGTGTTGCCGCCCTGGAAGGCGCGAGGCGTGGAAGTGCGCGGGCGGGCGGAGGTCTTTTCGAAGGGTGGCGGCGATATCGTCGAAGGATTCTCCGACGAGTTGATCCGGATCTTCCCGGAGCGGATCGTAGGATGGGGTCTCGACTCCAGCGCCTACAAGGCCAACAGCCGGTCCGTCGGTTGAGGGAAGGGACAGAGGTGGAGGATACGATCCAGACTCATCCCATAAAACGCCTGACGAGCTTTACGCTGGCGAAAACCTGCAAGGCGCACCGGGGAAACATCGGGGTGATGCTGGCCGAGCATGGGCTGCACGTCGGGCAAGAGATGATGCTTATAGAGTTGTGGCAGGAAGATAGGCTGCGCGGCGGGGAGCTTGCCGCCCGGCTCGGCGTCGAGCCGCCAACCATCACGAAGATGCTGCGACGGCTGGAGGGTTGCGGCCTCGTGGAACGCTGCCCGGAACCTTCGGACGCCCGGAGCTTCCGCGTCCAACTCACCGCCCGTGGGCGCGCTCTCGAAGAACCCGTCGCCCGATGCTGGGAAGCGGCCGAGGAGCGGCTGTTGGACGGCATGAACACCGAGGAGCGTCGCGTGTTTCGCGAGCTACTCGGTAGGGCACGCGCTAACCTGGAGCAGGGCTCCGGCAGGCGGTGACAACCATCGGTTGACGGCACATGAGAATCGGGGAGCTTACAATAACCCCGGCATTTGGAGAGAGGTTCATTTTGAGCGAGTATTTGAGAGTCGTGGGTATCGGTGGCACGTTGCGGAAAAACTCCACCAGCCTCGGGGCGCTGAAACGGGCGCTCGCGGGCGCGGAAGACGCTGGGGCAGAGGTGGAGATACTGGACTTGCGGGAGTTGCGGCTCCCGATGTACGAGCCAGGACTGGCGCTGGACGAATACGGCCCGGAAGTCCAGCGATTCATCGAGGAGGTCCGAGGGGCCGACGCGCTGATAGTCAGCACGGGCGCGTACCACGGCACGCTCGCGGGTGTAACGAAGAACGCGCTGGACTTCGTACAGTTTCTGTCGCGTGATAAGAGGCCGTATCTGGATGGCAGGGTGGTCGGTCTGCTCTCGACGGCGGGCGGGGATCAGGCAGCGACCAACGCGAACGGCGCGATGGTGCATACCGTCCACGCGCTGCGCGGCATCGTAGCGCCGCTGATGGTTACGATCCCGAAATCCTGGCAGCGTTCGGAGGCTGGAGAGATCACGGACGAAGCCTACAACGCGCGCCTCGACCAACTCGGCGCGCTGGTGGTGAATCTCTCTGGCAAGCTGCGCCGCACGGACGAAACGAGGCGGATAGCCGGGGCCGTGGCTTGAGCGCGGAGGGGGCTGCGCCGGGTCAGGCCCGGATCTCCACGCGGCTCCTGCTTGGGGTCCTGATCTCGACGGTCTTCGTCTCGGTCCTGAATAGCTCGATGGTGAACGTCGTGGTTCCGGTCATAGGCCGGGATTACAGCGCTTCGGAGGCGCAGGTGGGGTGGGTGATCACGGGCTACCTCCTCACCTACGCCGTCGGCATCCCGCTCTACGGCCGCGTCGCCGACATCTTCAGTATCCGCCGCGCCTTCGCGTTCGGCCTACTAATGTTCGCCGTGGGAAGCTTGCTCTGCGCGTGGGCGCCGAGCCTCGGAACTCTGGTCTTCGGGCGCATCGTGCAGGGCGCGGGCGGCGCGGCCATTCCCGCGCTCTCCAGCGTCGTCGTGACGAAGATTTTGCCGCCCGGAGAGCGAGGTTCGGCGCTCGGCCTGATCGTCTCAAGCGTCGGCATCGGAGCCGCCGTCGGCCCCATAGTCGGCGGCGCGGTGGCTGCCCTGGCCGGCTGGCACTACCTGTTTATCGGGACGCTGCTCTTGACACTCGCCCTGCTCCCGGCCGTTCTCTACGTCCTGCCGGACGATAGACCCGAAGAGGCGCGAGGCTTCGATCTCCCCGGCGGCCTCCTGCTCGGTCTGGCGGCAGGCCTGTTCCTCTACGGCATTACCCGCGGACAGGTGTCCGGTTTCGAGTCAACGAGCTCGTGGGGCAGCTTTATCGGCGCGGCCCTGGCGGCGGTGGGCTTCGCGTGGCGTATCCGAAGCGCCGCGGAGCCATTCGTCTCCCCTGCTCTTTTCAGGAATCGAGCTTATGTGGCGGCGGTGGTGATCGGGTACTTCTCTATGCTGGCAAACGTCTCTGCGCTAGTGTTCGTGCCGCTGCTGGTCTCGGAGGTGAACGGGCTGTCGCCGGGTGAGGCGGGGCTGGTGCTCACGCCGGGCGCGGTGGCGCTAGCGATAATCTCTCCGGTAGCCGGGAGGTTGTCCGACACGATCGGGGTGCGCGTCCTCATCCTCGCGGGGTTGACTACCATGTTGGTCTCCATCGTCTCTATCTCCACCTTCGGGGCTGGGGCGTCGCCGGTGATCGTGTCGCTGGGGATGCTCGGTGTGGGCGCCGGATTCGCCCTCGCCAACTCCCCGAACGTAAACGCCGCAGCGTCGGCCCTGAGACCGGACGAGGTCGGCGCAGGCTTGGGGATCTTCAACGGCCTGTTCTTCCTCGGCGGCGGGACCGGCCCATCAGGTCCCGCACCGCCGCGGTCAGCCGGTGCGGTCCGAAAGGCTTGTGCAAGCGGACCTCGCGCGGGTCGGAGCCGCGCCCGTTCAGGTTGGCCGGTCGTCCCGTCATGACCACGACGCCCAAACCGGGCCAGCGGCGGCGTATCTCGGCCACCAGCGCCAGCCCGTCCATCCCGGCGCCCAGGCCCACGTCCGTCACCAGGACGCGCGGCGGCTGGCTGGCGTCCCAAGCGCCACCGGCCACCTCCAGCGCGACCTCGGCGCTCGGC
>CALMWA010000395.1 GCA_937873125.1 uncultured Actinomycetes bacterium
AACCGCCACGCCTCTATTCAAACCTGCTCCGATCCCGGACTTCATCACGTCCCGGCCATTGTAGCGGCGGAGCCTGGCATTCTCCGACCGCTTTGGGCTGCGCTACACTGAACCCGACGATGAGCGGGCTAGAAACACGGGGGCCTAACCCTTGAATACCGAAAACGGGCGGACCTGGAACTTCGACGAGGTCGAGAGGCTGCCAGCGCCCGGAGACAACGTTGCTATCGCCACCCGGCGGCTGAACGCGGGCGAGCGCATCGAGTATGAGGGGTCGCGGTTCGAGGTCCGGCACACGGTTCTTGAGGGTCATCGTTTCGCGGTCGAGCATATAGCGGAGGGGCGGGATCTTCTCTCCTGGGGTCTGCCGTTCGGACGGGCGGTAAAGGAGATCTCGCCCGGAGACTACGCCTGCAACGAGAAGATCCTGCGCGTCCTGCGCGAACGCTTCGAGGTCTCCCCCCGGCGCCGTGATAACGAGGACCCCGAAGGGACCTCCGACCAGGGTGGGGGTCGGGTCCCCGGAGGATACAGTCGAGACAACCTCGTGCTGCCCGAGGAGCCGAACTTCCGCGACGCCGAGCTGGAGCCCTACGTCCTGGACGAAGAGAGCTTCCGGCCCGGCGAGCAGGTGACGCAGTACGACGAGCCGCGTACCTTCATGGGCTACCGGCGTGGGGCGGGCCGGGGTGTCGGGACGAGGAACTACATTGTCGCGATCGGCGTAACCTCGCGGCTGACCGGCTTCGTGCGGGCGCTCGAATGGGAGATGAACGGCGTCGCGGACGCCTACGAGAATATAGACGGCATCGTCTGCGTTGCCCACACGGAGGGCGGCGAGGGACGAACACCCAACAATTTGGAGTTGCTGCTGCGAACCCTCGCCGGTTTCATGGTCAACCCGAACGTCGGAGCGGTGCTCGTCCTCGACCACGGCGACGAGGGTGCGGTAACGAACCGGATGCTCCGAGATTACGTGGAGGAGCACGGCTATCCTGCCGAGGACGTGCCGCACGAGTTCGTGAGCCTGGGAGGGAGTTTCCGGGCCGACCTGGAGCGGGCGAAAGCCATCTTGAGCGGTTGGCTGGACGGGGTAAACGGGACGCGGCGCACCGAGGAGCCGGTGTCGGAGTTGAAGATCGCGTTGCAGTGCGGCGGCTCGGACGCCTTCTCCGGGGTGTCGGCGAACCCGCTGGCGGCTTGGGTGGCGAAGGAGGTCGTGAGGAACGGCGGCGCCGCAGAGCTGGCGGAGACGGACGAGCTGATCGGGGCGGAACGCTACGTCCTCGCCAGCGTCCGGGACCTCGATACGGCGCGGCGCTTTCTCGGGATGGTCGAGCGGTTCAAGGAGCGGGCGTCGTGGCACGGACACACGGCGGAGGACAACCCTTCCGGCGGTAACAACTTCCGCGGCCTCTACAACATATCGGTAAAGTCTATCGGGGCGGCGATGAAGAAAGACCCGGAGTTGCGTCTGGACCGCGTCGTCGAGTACGGAGAGCGGATGCAGGGAGGTGGCTTCTACTTCATGGATAGTCCCGGCAACGACCTGGAGAGCGTGGCGGGTCAGGTCGCCTCGGGGGCGAACATGATCTTCTTTACCACCGGCAACGGCTCGATCACCAACTTCCCCTTCGTCCCGACCGTGAAGCTCGTCACCACCACCGGCCGCTACGAGCTGCTCTCGAAAGACATGGACGTGAACGCCGGCGCGTACCTCGACGGCACGCCGATGGAAGTCCTCGGCCGGGACATGCTCGAACTGACACTCCGGGCCGCCTCCGGCGAGAGGACCGTTGGGGAGCGAGCCGGACACGCGCAGGTCTCCATCTGGCGCGACTGGAAACAGACGAGCGCGGAGAACCTGGAGGAGATCGAGAACGCCCCCGAACCCGATGGCAGACCGTTACCCGTGCGGGCTGACGCTCCAGCTATAGAATTCTCGTTCGAGGCCGTGAAGACCGGGCGGGGGCCGAGCATGGATCAGGTCGGGCTCATCATGCCGACGAGCCTGTGCTCCGGCCAGATCTCACGCAAGATAGCCAACCGCCTGAACGAGCGCGGCCTCGCCGGCGATAAGCTCTCCCGCTTCGTCGCCCTGCCGCACACGGAGGGCTGCGGCGTCTCCGCGGGTTCGGCCGAGGAGATCTACAGCCGCACGGTACTCGGACACCTCACCAACCCCACAGTCAGGTTCGGGCTGCTGCTGGAGCACGGCTGCGAGAAGACCCACAACGACTACTTCCGCAACCGCCTCGAAGCGAACGGCCTCGACCCGGCGTGCTTCGGCTGGGCCAGCGTCCAGCTCGACGGCGGCATAGACACCGTGGTCGAGAAGGTCGAAAACTGGTTCGCTAGCGTCTTGCAAGACGCCGAAGACCTGGAGTACGAGACCGCTGGCCTGGAGTCCTTGCGGATGGGACTCCACGCCGCCGGTCCCATCTCCGACGAAGCGGCCCGGAGCCTGGCGGAGATAACACTGGCCGTGGCGGGCGCCGGCGGCACGATAGTCATCCCGGAGCGCGCGTCGGTGTTGTCCTCCGCGACCTTCCTGGAACTCGTGCTCGGGGAACAGCCTGTGGAGAATACTCTGACTTACGGGCAGGCCGTGAAGGAGCCGGGGTTGCACATCATGGAGGCTCCGACGGACCACTGGATCGAGACAGCGACCGGCCTCGGGGCGACGGGCGTGGAGGCGATGTTGGCCCACGTCGCGGGGCGCCCGTTGCAGGCCCACCGCATGCTCCCGCTGGTGCAGGCCTCCTCCAGCCCGGAGACATTGCGGAGCTACGCCGACGACCTGGACGTTCACCTGGACGGCGACCCGGACGACTGGACCGAACGGATGCTCGAAACCGTCGCAGCGGTCGCGTCCCGCGAGTACGTGCCTCGCCTGTTCGGGGCGGGCAACACCGACTTCCAGTTCACGCGCGGGCTGCTCGGCGTCTCGATGTAATCGCTTTGTAGCGGTCAGCGTCCCAACCATCCGCCATCTACCGGCAGGATCGCGCCGTGGACGTAGGAGGCGGCGTCGGAGGCGAGGAAGACGGCGGCGCCTTTGAGGTCTTGCCGCCCTGGGCGCTGTCGTGGAAGCTCTCGAAGCCAGCAACGGTGTTACCAACCGGAGTTGTGTAGCCGTCGCTCAAGTCTGCGCCTCCAAAGGAAAGGCCCCGCCGGAGCGAGGCCATTGTTACCGTCTTCGATACCGTATTACGAGTTGTAGCACTCCTGAAGCCGCTCGATGATCGGCCGGTTCTCGGAAACTACGCTCACTAGGTCCCGGAACTGCTCGATCTGGTCCTCGGTCATCTGGCCGGCCTCAGCCTGCTTGTGCAGTCTGTCAAGCCTCATCTCTTCGAGCGCCCATTCGTAGAGGAAATCGAGCCGCTCGACCGACTCCCACTCTGCGATCTCTTCGGCTACTTCGGGCAGGCTCGTCCAGGCCCTCAACGAAAAGTCGAGGGTGGTGCCGACATTTTGGGTTCTGTCCCTTACCTGAGCCATCTCACGTTCTCCGGGAAGTTGATCGCGTCCATACTGCTTGCCTGGTACCCGGTAATTATAACACCGGGAGCTGTGCCATACAGCACGAACATCAGCCGCTCGTTGTTCTCACCGCGCCGCTTCTCGGGCACCTGCATCTCCGAAACCACGTAGACTAGCGGCGGGCTGCCCTCCGGCGCGCACGCCACTACCACCTGAACCACGGTCTACCGCTCTGCGCTGGTCTCGTCACCGATGATCTCGATCTCAGCACCCTGACCGCCGACGCCGAGAAGGCTGACCTGGTCATCCGCTGGTCCGATTGGACGCATTACCAGGCTGCCAACGGCCAACGGGGTCAGCTGTCCTCGAATCTAGATCGCGCTGGCGTGCCTCGGATGTTGCTGCCGCTGGTGCTCGGCGCACAGCCGCTTGAGCGCGTCGGTATCGCGGGCCAGCTCCGCGGTG
>CALMWA010000396.1 GCA_937873125.1 uncultured Actinomycetes bacterium
GTCGTCGGGCCGGGCCGCAAGGTCGGGCAGCGGCTAGTCGAGCACCCGGACGTTGCGAAGGTCGCCTTCACCGGCTCGACGTCTGTCGGCAAGGGCATCATGGCGGGGGCTGCGGGGACCATAAAGCGCG
The DNA here is from genome assembly GCA_937873125.1 of uncultured Actinomycetes bacterium. Taxonomy (GTDB): domain Bacteria; phylum Actinomycetota; class Rubrobacteria; order Rubrobacterales; family Rubrobacteraceae; genus JACDDK01. Next base: position 131 of record CALMWA010000396.1, read on the forward strand.
TAACTTTGGAGCTTGGCGGCAAGTCCGCCAACGTGGTCTTCGCCGACGCGGATCTCGAAAGGGCCGCTGCGTCCGCGCCAGCCGCCGTCTTCGGTAATGCCGGCCAGGACTGCTGCGCCCGCTCGCGCATCCTGGTCGAGAGGAGCGTCTTCGACGACTTTCTCTCCCTCATGCGCCCGGCCGTCGAGGGTCTGCGCGTCGGGGATCCGCTGGATGCGGCGACCGAGATGGGACCGCTCATCAGCGCGGATCACCGCCGGAACGTAGCCTCTTTCGTACCTGACGACGCGCCTGTGGCCTTTCGCGGCACCGCGCCCGAGGGTGATGGGTTCTGGTATCCGCCGACGGTGCTGGCTCCGATGGGCAACGCGGATCGGGCAGCGGTCGAGGAGATCTTCGGCCCCGTGGTCGCGGTGATCCCATTCGAGGACGAGGAGGACGCCATCCGCCTGGCGAACGACACGGTCTACGGCCTCTCCGGCTCTATCTGGACGCAGAACGGAGCGAAAGCCCTGCGCGTAGCTCGCCGCATGGAAACGGGCGTCCTCTCCATAAACTCCAACACCTCCGTCCGGGTCTCCACGCCGTTCGGCGGCATGAAGCAGTCCGGCGTGGGTCGCGAGCTAGGCCCGCACGCCCTGGACCACTACACCGAAGTCAAGAATGTCTACATCTCCACGGAAGAAGGCTGACATGCCAGGAAGGTTAGAAGGCAAGACCGCGGTAATAACCGGCGGTGCGAGCGGCATCGGCCGCGAAACAGCCCGACGTTTCGCCGAAGAAGGCGCGAACGTCTGCATCGTGGACCTGAACGCCGCGACGGGCGAGGAAGCCGCCACCGAGATAGGCGGCCTCTTCGTTCAGGCGGACGTAACGAGCCCCGACGATGTTCAGCGCGTGTACGCAGAAACAGCGGAGCGGTTCGGGGGCGTGGATGTTTTGTTCAATAACGCTGGGATATCGCCGCCGGATGACGACTCCATCCTGACCACGGACTACGAGGCCTGGCAGCGGGTGCAGGACGTGAACCTGAAGTCCGTCTATCTGTGTTGCAAGTACGGGATACCGCACCTTCTGGAGCGTGGCGGCGGGTCGATCATAAACACGGCGTCGTTCGTGGCGGTGATGGGGGCGGCTACCTCCCAGATCTCCTACACCGCCTCCAAGGGCGGCGTCCTGGCTATGAGCCGCGAGCTTGGGGTGCAGTTCGCCCGGCAGGGGGTGCGGGTCAACGCGCTCTGTCCTGGTCCGGTGAACACGCCGCTGCTTCAGGAGTTGTTCGCCAAGGACCCGGAGAAGGCGGCGCGGCGTTTGATCCACCTCCCCATGGGCCGGTTCGCGGAGGCCACGGAGATCGCCAACGCCGTCCTGTTCCTAGCCTCCGACGAGTCATCCTACGTCAACGCCTCGACCTTTCTAGTTGACGGCGGCCTCTCGGGAGCATACGTTACACCCGAGTAGGAGGTGTAGATATGAACGACGGTATCTCGAAGAACATCCTGGACGCGATAGGGGATACGCCGCTTCTTCAGGTAGAGGGAGTCTACTGCAAGCTGGAGTATTTGAACCCGTCCGGCTCCGTGAAGGCGCGGATCGCGAAGTACATGATCGAACGTGCCGAGAACGAGGGCCTGCTGAAGCACGGCGATACCATCGTAGAGGCGACGAGCGGTAACACCGGCAACGCGCTCAGCATGGTCGCCGCGGTGAAGGGTTACCGGATGCTGGTTGTCATGCCGGAGGGGATGAGTGGGGAGCGGGTCGCCATCAGCCGCGCGTTCGGGGCGGAGGTCATGGAGATCGGTCACTTCCACGTCAACGAAGCCCTCGCCAAGGCCAAAGAGCTCGGGCAAGAACCCGGCTACTTCTGCCCCTCGCAGTTCGAGAGCGAGTGGAACGTGGAGGAGAACCGGACGTGGCTGGGACCCGAGATCCTGGCTCAGCTACCGGCGGACGCTGTCCCGGACGCCGTCGTTATGGGTGTCGGGACTGGCGGCACCCTGATCGGGGTGGGCCAGGCGTTCCGGGAGGTCAATCCATCCGTCAAACTCTTCGCCATGGAGCCGTCCGAGTCCTCGACCATCCTGTGCGGCGAGGTCGGGGATCACCTCATAGAAGGTATCTCCGACGGCTTCGTCCCCGGCATCTTTGCCCGCCACGAGGCGCTGGTGGACACCGCCCTAACCGTGGACTCCGAAGACGCCGTCGAAGAGATGCGCCGCCTGGCAAAAGAGCACGGCCTCTTCGTAGGCCCGAGCAGCGGCGCCAACCTCATCGCCGCCAAAAAAGTCCGCGACTCCTACCCGGAGCTAGAGACCATCGTAACCCTGTTCTGTGACGAAGGCGAGAAGTACATTTCCGAGCATTTCGCGGCGAAGGACACTGTGCGGGTGGATGCCGGGACGTTTACCTGAAAGTGGACCACCAACACGGTGGATCGTCTGCTGCTAATTTAGCGCAAATTTGCAGCAAACTGTTAGCTCTTACAGGCGATTGCTCGACGCTTGTGCTACCTTTAGCGTGCTCGATGATGACCGTGGGAGAGTGCCGTGGGGAGTGGGGGAGCTTCCCGAACGGTCGCCGAAGGTGAAAGGCCCGTGAAGCCACGGGCTGAATCTCTCAGGCAGAAGGACCGCGGATCGGAGGGCGTCCTGGAGAGTTCGTTCCTTCTGGAGCGACGCCGACGGGGTAACACTCTCAGGTTTGGGACAGGGCGGAAAATAGAACGCTCACCCGAAATAGGGGGTATAGCCGCGTGGCGCGATTTACACCGCACACCGAAAACGACGTCCGGGAGATGCTGGACGCCATCGGGGTCGAGACTCTTGACGATCTCTTCGCCGACGTAGATCCTAAGTTCGAGGGGGAGTTGAACCTCCCGCCGGTCCTCTCCGAGTACGAAGCGCTCCGGGAGGTGGACGCGCGGGCGAAAGAGAACGCCTCGGGGTTGCCGATCTTCCTGGGGGCGGGGGCGTACGATAGGATCACACCGTCCGCCATCGGCGCGATCATCTCTCGCGGCGAATTCTTGACGTCCTATACGCCGTACCAGCCGGAGATCAGCCAGGGAACCCTCCAATCCATCTTCGAGTTCCAGTCCATCATCTCCGAACTGACCGGCCTCGAAGTCTCGAACGCCTCCGTCTACGATGGAGCGAACGCCGTCGCCGAAGCCGCCCTCATGACCGCCCGCCTCACCAAACGTGACCCGAAGGTGGCCGTCTCGAAGGGTCTGAACCCCCGATACCGCGAGGTGATCGAGACGTACCTCGTCGAGACGGTCGAGTTGCCGTACGAGGATGGAACCACGGATTTCTCCAACGTCCCGGACGATGTTTCCGGCGTCTTCGTGCAGAGCCCGAATTTCTTCGGGATCGTGGAGGATATAGAAGCAGCTTCGGAGGCGGCGCACGGGGTTGGGGCTCTCTCGGTGGCGGTGTGCGACCCGGTCTCGCTAGCGATCCTCGAAGCTCCCGGAAACCTCGGGGCCGACGTCGCGGTGGGGGAGGCGCAACCGCTCGGGATGCCGCTGATGTTCGGCGGTCCCTACGCCGGTTACATGGCGACCCACGCGAAGTTCGTTCGCCAGCTACCGGGACGCATCTGCGGCGAGACCGTTGACCAGGACGGCAAACTCGCCTATGTACTGACGCTCCGCGGACGCGAGCAGGACATCCGCCGCGCCCGCGCCAACTCCAACATCTGCACCAACCAGGCGCTTACCGCCCTCGCCGCGACCGTCTACACCGCCCTCATGGGGCCGGAAGGTCTGCGCGAGGTCGCGCAACTCTCGATCTCGAAGGCCCACTACCTGGCCGATAAGCTGCAAGACGCCGGCCTGAAGCTCCGCTACCCGAACGCGCCTTTCTTATGGGAGTTTGCCGTGGAGATGCCAGACGTGAAGCGGTCGAACGAGGCGTTGCTGGAGAGCGGTATCGTTGGAGGTCTGGACCTCGGAGACGGAGCAATGCTGGCGGCTGTGACGGAGAAACGTACAAGAGACGAACTCGACGCCTTCGTGGAGGTGGTGCGGAATGCTGGGTAACTTGATCCGGGACCGGGGACGCGAGGGCCGCCGGGGCTACACGCTCCCGAAACCCGACACGGAGACTAAAGATCTCGAAAGCATCCTGCCGAAAAAGGCGCTCCGCAGGGAGAAGCCGAAGCTCGCGGAGGTAGACGAGCCGACCGTGATCCGGCACTATACGAACCTCTCGCGCAAGAACCAGGGCATCGACACGACCTTCTACCCTTTGGGCTCCTGCACGATGAAGCACAACCCCCGCGCCAACGAGACCGCAGCAGCGGTTCCGGGCTTCGCCGGACTACATCCGCTGCAGCCCGAGGTCCAGGCTCAAGGAGCCCTGCGGATCATGCACGAGTTGCAGGGCTTCCTCGCGGAAGTCTCCGGCCTGCCGGCGGTCTCACTGCAGCCACTCGCCGGCGCTCAGGGTGAGTTGACGAGCATCCTGATGGTCAAGAAGTTCTTCGAGGACTCCGGGGACGATAAGCGGACCACGGTCCTCGTGCCGTCCACGGCTCACGGAACCAACCCGGCGACCGCCTCGATGGCAGGGTTTAAGAGCAAGGAAATCGGTCTGGACGAGCACGGTTGCGTGGACGTGGACGAGTTGCGTTCGATGGTGAACGAGACGACCGCCGCGCTCATGATCACGAACCCCAACACCTGCGGCGTCTTCGAGCATCGCATACCGGAGATCGCCGAGGTCCTGCACGAGTGCGGCGCGTTCCTGTACATGGACGGCGCGAACATGAACGCCAACATGGGCCGCTTCTGCCCCGGCTCGGCGGGCGTGGACATCATGCACTTCAACCTGCACAAGACCTTCTCCACCCCGCACGGCGGCGGCGGTCCCGGCTCAGGCGCGATAGCGGGCGTCGAGCGACTCGCCCCCTTCCTCCCCGATCCGGCCGTCGAAAGAGACGGCGAGACCTACACCTTCGTCCGTCCCGAGAAGAGCATCGGGCGCGTGGCAGGCTTCCACGGCAACTTCGGACAGCTCATCCGCGCTTGGAACTACATCAGGATGCACGGCCCGGAGCTGCGCGACGTGACCGACATGGCCGTCCTGAACGCCAACTATGTCCGGGCGAAGCTCCGCGGAACCTACCGCATCCCCTACGACGAGCTTTGCAAGCACGAGGTCGTCGTGCAGCCGCCCGAGGGGATGAAGGCTCTGGACATCGCCAAGGGTCTCATAGACCATGGCTACCACCCGCCCACGATCTACTTCCCCCTCGTCGTGAAGGAGGCCATGCTCATCGAACCGACCGAGACGGAGTCGAAGGAGACCATCGACGACTTTATCGGAGCGATGCTGGAGCTGGCCGAAGCGAAGCCCGAGGACCTGCAAGAAGCCCCGACCCACGCACCCACTCGCCGCCTGGACGAGACCCGCGCCGCCCGCAACCTGAAGGCGCGGTGGTAGCAGTGCCGGACCTCAGGCGCACCCCGCTCTACGAGGAACACAAGAATCTCGGCGCCCGGTTGGTGGACTTCGCCGGCTGGGAGATGCCGGTGCAGTACGCGGGGATAAAAGCCGAGCACGAG
>CALMWA010000397.1 GCA_937873125.1 uncultured Actinomycetes bacterium
AGGTCTCGATCACTTCTCCGACCTTCCGCCCCTCAGGGTCATGCGCGGAGAGACCGATCAGGTCCGTCACGTACACCTCTTCGTCGTCGAGCGGTTCCAACTCCGCGCGTTCCAGGACCAGCTCCTTGCCGCGCAGCGTCCCGGCTTCGGCGCGGCTGTTAATGCCTCGCAGGTCCACCAGAAAACCCTTCGGGGTCGGGCGTGAGGAGAGTATTTCGTACCGCGTGTCATCCACCTGCGGCGCGATTCCCTCACGAAGGTGACGCCCAGAGCCCGTCGGTTGCACCCTCACGGTCCCGCGAACGCCGTGAGGAGTTTTGATCACCCCGATGACCACCGGATCGGTCATCTGCACGGCCTCTAGTCCAGAACCTCCACATTGGTACGCTTGCCAGCCTTCACCGAAGCCGCCTTCACGACGGTGCGGATGGCCCGGATCGTGCGTCCCTGACGGCCGATGACTTTCCCGATGTCGCCGTCAGCGACCCGTAGTTCCAGGTCGACCCGCGAATCGGTCTCCGTCGAAGAGACTTCGACCTTGTCCGGCTCGTCTACCAGCGAACGGGCGAGAATACCGAGGAGGTTCTCCAGGTCCGGCATACGCTCTACGACCTACAGAGCGCCGGAGATCTTGAGCAGCTTGCGGACTTGATCCGTGGGCTGCGCGCCCTTGCCGAGCCACTCTTTCGCCTTCTCCACGTCTACCTCGATCTGCGAGGGCTCCGAGCGGGGATTGTAGATCCCGACCCGGTCCAGGAACTTGCCGTCGCGCGGGCTCCGCGCGTCCGCGACCACTATCCGGTAGAACGGCGCCTTGGTGGAACCGTGCCTCGCCAACCTTATCTTTACTGCCATCTTCTCACCTTCCGAACTCTTGCTGTCTATCTACGTCCCGGCAGGCCGGGTATGCGCGGCATTCCGCCGCCCTTGCCCATCTGCCGCATCATCTTCTGCATCTCGTTGAACTGCTTGACGAGCTTCTGCACGTCCTGCTGAGTCGAGCCGCTGCCGCGCGCAATCCTACGCGCCCGGCTGGGGTTCTGCAACAACTTGGGGTTGCGGCGCTCCTGGACGGTCATGGATGTTATCATGGCTTCGACCCTGCCGAGCTGTTTATCGTCTATGTCGACGTCTTTTAGCTGCTTGTTCAGGCCGGGGATCATGCTCAAGAGCCCCGAGAGCGGACCCATCTTCTTGATCATCTGCATCTGCTGCAGGAAGTCCTCGAACGTAAACTTTCCGCTCATGAGCTTCTTGCCCTGCTCCTCGGCCTCCTTGCGGTCGACCTGCTGCTCGGCCTTCTCGATGAGTGTCAGCACGTCGCCCATCCCGAGGATACGCCCGGCCATACGGTCCGGGTAGAAGTAGTCGAACTCGCTCATCTTCTCGCCCTCGGAGGCGAACCGGATCGGCTTCCCCGTCACGGACACGACGGACAGCGCCGCTCCACCGCGCGCGTCGCCATCGAGCTTGGTTAGCACCATCCCGTCGTACTCCGCGTACTCCTGGAACGCCTGCGCTACCTCCACGGCGTTCTGCCCCGTCACCACGTCCAACACGAGCAGGACGGAGTGCGGCCGGACGTTGTCGCGGACCCGCTTTATCTCCTCCATCAGGTCCATGTCAACGACCTGGCGGCCAGCGGTGTCCACGATGGCGAAGTCGTAGCCCTCGTCCCTGGCCCTCTTCACGCCACGCTCGGCGATCTCTTCCGGCTTAGGGTCCGTGCCCTCGTCGTAGACGGGCACGCCAAGTTCCTTGCCGATCTGCTTTAGCTGCTCGATGGCCGCCGGACGATAGGTATCGCAGGCGACCAGGTCTGGGTTCTTGCCGAGCTTGCGGACGAACAACGCAAGCTTGCCGGCGGTCGTGGTCTTGCCATGTCCGTTGAGACCCGCGAGCATCACCACCGTCGGAGGCCGGGACGCGAAGCTGAGCTTGTGCGACGTGCCGCCCATCAGGTTCGCCAACTCTTCGTTGACGATCTTTACGATCTGCTGGCCGGGCGAGAGTGCCTTCGACACCTCCGCGCCCGTCGCGCGCTCCCGGACGTTCGATACGAACTCCTTGACGACGCCGTAGTTCACGTCCGCTTCGAGGAGCGCCAGACGGATCTCGCGCGTAACCTTCTTTACCTGGTCCTCGGTGAGGTTGCCGCTGCCGCGGACCCCATCGAGCGCCTTATTGAGCCTGTCGCCTAGAGTATCGAACATTTAGAGGTCTCCAAACATAGCTTCGGCGAACTCGCGGGCGTCGAACGGGTGCAGATCCTCGACCTTCTCCCCGACAGAGATCATCTTTATCGGCACCCCGACCTCGTTGGCAATGGCGAGCGCTATTCCGCCCTTCGCCGTCCC
>CALMWA010000398.1 GCA_937873125.1 uncultured Actinomycetes bacterium
AGGCTGGACGTGTGGACGTCGGCTTCCTCGGCGCGGCGCAGATAGACCGCTACGGCAATATAAATACGACCGTCGTCGGTCCCTACGATAGCCCGAAGGTGCGCCTTCCTGGAGCTGGCGGCGCGCCGGAGATAGCGGCGTCGGCCAGGGAGGTCGTCGTGATCCTGCGCCAGAAGCCACGCGCTTTCGTCGACGAACTCTCCTTCGTCACCTCGGTCGGCTACTCAAGTGGCGGGGACTCACGCGAAGAGCTCGGCTACACCGGCGCCGGTCCGACGGTGATCATCACCGACCTCGGCGTCCTGCGTCCAGATCCCGAAACCAAAGAGTTCACCCTCATGGCCCTGCACCCCGGCGCGACTGTCGAGCAGGCGCACGAAGCCACGGGCTGGGATTTAAAGGTGGCGGAGAACGTAGCGACCACCGAACCGCCGACCGACGAGGAGCTGGAGGTGCTGCGCGACCTGAAAGCCCGTACCGAGGCGGCGAGGAAATAAACGCACAGATAAAGATGTTCGACAGCGAGAGCCGAGACGGGCCTGCGGCCCAGAGGAGGACCTGACAGCATGGCTTATGGAGGAACGAATGAAGCGTGGATTGTGGGGGCGGTACGCACCCCGATAGGCCGCCACGGGGGCGCTCTGAGCACCATCCGTCCCGACGACCTGGGCGCCGTGGCGCTCGAAGCCCTGATGGACCGCACGGGAGTGCCACCCTCGGAGGTCGAGGACGTCTACTTCGGGTGCGCCAACCAGGCCGGAGAAGATAACCGCGACGTGGCGAGGATGTCACTACTTCTGGCCGGCTTCCCGGAGACGGTTGCCGGAGCGACGGTCAATAGGCTGTGCGGCTCAGGCCTTGAGGCCGTATCCAACGCCGCGCGGGCGATCATGCTCGGCGAGGCGGATGTGTATGTGGGGGGCGGGGTGGAGTCGATGAGTCGCGCCCCGTTCGTGATGCCCAAGCCTGAAAGGGCGTTTCCCACGGGCCACACGACGATGTACGACACCACCCTGGGGTGGCGGCTCGTCAATCCGAAGATGGAGGAAATGGGCCACACCGACTCGCTCGGTCAGACCGCCGAGAACCTGGCCGAGGAGCATTTCGACGTCACCTCCGAGGAGCAGAAGCCCGAGGAACTGGCGAGCGACTACGACATCTCGCGTGAGGCCCAGGACCGCTTCGCGCTGAGGAGCCACCAGAAGGCCGTGGCCGCCACGGACGAGAAGAGGTTTCGGGGTGAGATCACACCGGTCACCGTAAAGACCCGCAAGTCAGAGACCGTCGTCGAGGCGGATGAAGGCCCCCGCCGGGACGCCTCACTAGAGAAGATGGCGAAACTCCGTCCCGCCTTCACGAAGGAAGGCTCCGTAACGGCCGGCAACTCCAGCAGCCTCAACGACGGAGCCGCCGCCGTGCTCGTGGTCTCCAAGGAGTACGCTGAGGCCCACGGCCTGAAGCCGCTGGCGAAGATAAAAAGCGTGGCGGTAGCCGGAGTCCCGCCGCGGGTCATGGGCATCGGACCCGTCCCCGCCACGAAGAAGGCCCTAGATCGGGCCGGCATCGCGTTGGACGACGTCGGCCTCATCGAGCTGAACGAGGCCTTCGCCGCGCAGAGCCTGGCCGTTCTGTTCGAGTGGGGGATGGACCCCGAAGACGAGCGCCTCAATCCGAACGGCGGCGCCATCGCCCTGGGACACCCGCTCGGGGCATCGGGCGCGCGCATCCTGACCACCCTCCTGCACGAGATGCAGCGGCGCGAAGACGCGCAGTTTGGCTTGGCGACGATGTGCATCGGGGTCGGACAGGGCATAGCGATGGTGGTCGAGAGAGGGGACTAACCCCTTCGGTAACGAGAGGGCTGTAGGCTTCTCCAAGAGAACCGTGAGAACCGCCCGTGCGTAGATGGTCGATAGAGTAGATATACGAAAAATATATGGAAAAGGAACAAAACTAGTATTGGACATATAAAACGCGGGTGGCAATAATTGGTTCAGTTACTTGTTGGGGAAAGAGAAAGGATAAAGTTATGGAAAGGATAGGTGGAGAACAAGTTCATCCACCGACGTCGATTCGGAAGGTGGCTCTCGCGAGCTTTATAGGATCTACGGTCGAGTGGTACGACTTCTTCGTCTACGGGACGGCGGCGGCGCTGGTCTTCGGCCAGCTCTTCTTCCCCAGTGCGAACCCGCTCGCCAGTACGCTGGCGGCCTTCGCGACGTTCGGGGTGGGGTTCCTCTTCCGGCCGCTCGGGGGTGCGTTCTTCGGTCACTTCGGCGATAAGGTCGGCCGCAAGTCGATGCTGGTCATCACGCTGCTGGTAATGGGTACCGCGACCGTCCTCATCGGTTGCCTTCCGACCTACGACTCGATAGGCATACTCGCACCGATTCTGCTCGTGTTACTCAGGGCCATACAGGGCTTCTCGGTCGGCGGCGAATGGGCCGGCGGGTCGCTGATGGTCGTCGAGCACGCACCGCCGGGACAGCGGGGTTTCTACGGCGCATGGCCTCAGGTTGGGCCGTCGGCGGGTACGCTGCTCTCGGCGGGTGTATTCGCCATCTTCTCCGCGCTGCCGGAGGAGCAGTTCCTGGCCTGGGGTTGGCGTATGCCGTTCCTCCTCAGCGCGGTCGTCGTGTTAGTTGGGCTCTTTATCCGGCTCAGGATCGCCGAGTCGCCGGTCTTCGAGCAGGTCAAGGAGACCCACACCGAGGCGCGGACGCCGATAATAGACGTGTTCCGCGCGAACGCCAGGAACATCTTCCTCATCATGGGTATGCGTCTGGCGATAAACACCACCTACTACGGCGCGACCGTATTCGCGCTCTCCTACGCTACGGAGCAGTTGGGCATTGCCCGGTCGACGATGCTAACCGCGATACTGGTAACCGCTGCCCTCGGCTTCATTACCAAGCCGATCTACGGTGCGCTCTCCGATAGGATCGGCCGCCGGCCGATCTACGCGGCGGGCTCGATCATCGGGGCTCTGGTGGCCTTCCCGTTCTACCTGGCGCTTGAGAGCAAATCGGTGATCCTGATCTTCCTGGCCTACCTGGTTGCCATCAACATCGCCCACAACCTGAACGACGCGGTCGAGTCTTCCTTCTTCTCGGAGTTGTTCGGCTCGCGGGTCCGCTACAGCGGCGCGGCGATGGGCCACCAGCTCGGAGGAGCGCTCACCGGCTTCACCCCACTCATCGCTGCTGCACTGGCCGCGGCGGGCGGCTGGACTTACGTCGCTGCTTACGCTGTGATCGCTTGCCTCATCTCCGCCGTCTGCGTCTTCCTGGCCCAGGAGACGTTCCAGCGCGACATCGCTGCGGTGGACCCCCTGGAGCGCAAAATTCTTGCGGAGCCGAGGGTACAGTAGAGAGGCATCAAGCGGTCCGGGGAACTTCCCCGGGCCGTTCCCCTCTCACGCGGAGCGTGCGATGATCCACGAGAAGAAATCAAACTCCGTGGAGGTGTCTGTTGGCTAGAGTATTCGTCCTGAACGGTGTGAACCTCGGTGCGTTGGGGACGCGCCGGCCGGAGGTCTACGGCACGTTGACGCTCAAGGACATAGAAGAGAGGCTGCGCGATAGGTTCCCGCAGGTGGACTTCGAGTTCCGGCAGACCGACTACGAGGGTGAGATGGTCGGGTACGTGCGGGAAGCGGGGGGGAGCGACGGGATCGTGATCAACCCTGGCGCCTGGACCCACTACTCCTACGCTCTGCACGACGCCCTAGAGGCGGCCGAAGACGTGGTCAAGGTAGAGACCCATCTCTCCAACGTTCACGCCAGGGAACCCTGGCGGCGGCACTCCGTGATCTCCCCGGCCGTGAACGCCGTGGTGGCCGGGATGGGCCCCTACGGCTACGAGACCGCCGTAGACTACATCCTCGGCCGGTCGAAAACGTAAACGTGTATGGACGAGAAGCCACCGATATACGTGGCGGTTTCGAATTCGGGCGGATCGTTCACCAGTCTGCGAGGACGCCTTCGTGAGCTGGTGGAAGGATGTCCGCGGAATCTCGGAGGTGTATAGGTGAAGGCTTTCGTCAAGACGGGTTACCGGCCCGGAGAAGCCGGTATCGAGGATGTATCTATCGGAGATCCCGGCCCCGGTGAGGTGCTGCTCCGGGTGGCGTCGTGCGGCATCTGCGGCAGCGACCTCCACGCTTTCAGGGCAGACGCCGGATTCGAGTGGGTGCTGCCACCGATCACACTGGGCCACGAGTTCTCCGGCACGGTCGAAATTGTCGGACCGGATGTAACACGAGTGAGCGTGGGGGACCGCGCGGTGGTCGTCGCGATACAGGGTTGTGGCAAGTGCGACGCCTGCCGGTCTGGTTCGACGCAATTGTGTCCGAATCGCGTGGCCGTCGGCCTCTCGCGTGATGGTGGGATGGCCGAGTACGCCGTGATGCCTGAAGAGCACCTCGTACCCGTCCCGGACGGTCTCGATCTCACCGTGGCGGCCCTGGGCGAGCCGCTCTCCGTGGCCGTGCATGCCGTAAACGTCCGGGCAGATGTAAAGTCCGGGCAGACGGTCGTCGTATCCGGCCCCGGACCTATAGGGGTTCTCTGCGGGATGCTGGCTCGTCTGAGAGGAGCGGAGGTGCTCCTCGCCGGGGTGGGACAGGACTCGAAGTCGCGCCTCCCCGCGGCGGAGGGCGCGGGACTCCGAACCGCGAATTTGAGCGAAAAGCCTCTGGAGGAGCACTTGCGGGAGAACTTTGAGGAATCTGCTCCCGATGTCTGGATAGAGAGTTCCGGGTCGGTGAGGGCGCTCGGGTCCGCCCTGGAGTCTGTCCGGCCGGGCGGGACGGTCGCCGTGGTCGGCCTGTACGCCGAGAATATGGTCTTCGCCCCTACTCTCGCGGTGCGGCGTGAGTTGAGCCTGTTGTTCAGCTACTCCTGCAACTACGCGGACTACCAGACGGCTTTAGAGCTTCTGGGGAGCGGCGCGATAGATCCTGGGCCTTTGCTCTCGCGGTATCCGCTCGTGGACGCGCCAGAAGCTTTCGAGGCAGTTGGTGAGGGCCGAGCGGTGAAAGCGTTGCTCGTACCTTGAGTCCGGACGGGGAGACGTTCGAACATATGAGATCAGGAGGGATGCAATGAATGCAATTTCAGAGGTAGGCATGGACCCCCTCACGATGCTCGACGTTTCGCCGCCCGAGTTCGTGACCATCGCCCGCGAGGCGGGCTTCGACTCGGTCAGCCTGCGCGTGGTTGCTTCGACCCCCGGCGAGGAGCCCTGGCCCATGAGTATCGGCTCGCCGATGCTCGAAGAGACCGTGCGCCGGCTGGACGATACCGGCAACGGGATGCTCGCCGTCGAGGTCTTCCGCATTGGTCCCGGCACGAGGCCGGGCGATTACAAGGACGCCTTCGAGGCGGGGGCGCGGCTGGGCGCCCGCTACGTGACGGTCAACAGCGACGACCCAGATATCGAGCGTGCGACAGAGACGTTCGCAGCGCTGACCGCCGAGGCGAAGAACTACGGCCTGCGGACTCTGATCGAGCCGATCATCTACACTCAGGTGTCGAACCTCGACGAGGCGATCCACGTCGCCGAACACTCCGG
>CALMWA010000399.1 GCA_937873125.1 uncultured Actinomycetes bacterium
CCAGAATCAGCTGCTTTTCAATTTCCGCACGAATTTTATTGACGGCGTTTCGATTTTCGCCAACTACGCGCTGAACAAAGCGCAAAGCGACACCGACGGGGCGGGCTCGTTTCCGGCGGATTCTTTCGATCTGAGCAATGAATACGGCGACGCGGCGCTCGACATTCGGCATCGCTTCGTCGTCGGCGGAAATTTCGAAGCGCCTTTCGGCATCAGTTTGAGCCCGTTCGTCACGTTTCGCTCGGGCGCGCCGTTCAACATCACGACCGGCATCGACCGCAACGGCGACACCAAGCACGCCTGCTGGGGCGAGATGACCTCGCTGGGCGCCAAGATGCGCGGCCTGACGGCCACGATTGTCGACGGGCCGGCGACCGACATCGTCGAGATCGACGCGGCCTCGAACCGGGGCATCGATGAGATCCGGGAGTTGAGGGACAAGGTCAACCTCGCGCCCGCGTCGGGACGGATGAAGGTTTACATCATCGACGAGGTCCACATGCTCACAACCGAGGCGTTCAACGCCCTCCTGAAGATGCTGGAGGAGCCGCCGGAGCACGTCGTCTTCGTTCTCGCCACCACCGAGAAACATAAGGTCCTGCCGACGATCATCAGCCGCTGTCAGAGCTTCGACTTTCGACGCCCGAGCGTCGAGACGCTGACGGAGAAACTGAAGGAGATCGCCGACGCCGAAGGCATCGAGGCGGAACCGGAGGCGCTCACGGTCATCGCGCGCGAGGGGCGCGGCTCGTTCCGGGACGCGGAGGGGCTTCTGGACCAGCTCTCCTCGTTCGCGGAGGGCGGCATCACGGCGGCGATGGTGCGCGAGCTTCTAGGGAGCGTTGGACCGGAGGCACTGCTGGAGACGACTTACGCGCTGTACGAACGCCGGGCGGCGGATGCGTTGCGCGTGGTGGATCGGCTCTCGAACGAGGGGAAGGATCTCGGCCAGTTCGTCTCCGAGTTGCTTGCGCACCTGCGGAACCTGATGCTCCTGCCGCACGCCCCAGAGATCGCCTTGGCGGAGGTCGGAGCGAACGAGCGCGCCGCCCTCGAAGAGCAGGCGAACGCCGTCCCGACGGCCGAGGTGGTGCGGCTCGTGGAGGCGCTAGGCGTCTCCGTGGGCAGCACAAAGCGGGGCGGCGACCCCAAGCTGGAGCTGGAGCTGACCTTCCTCAAGCTCGCCCGCGATTACACGGAGCCCAACGTGGACGGCCTGCTCCGCCGCCTGGAGGCGCTAGAGAAAGCCGCGGAGAATGGTGGCCGCGCCTCCCGGAGCGCACCGGCGGTCCAGGCACCTCCGGTAACTCCGCGCCCGGCGGAAGAGACGTCCGTCGAAGTCCCCGATCTTGACGCGCCGGAGGAGCACGAACCGGAGCCCACGCCGGAATACGCCGTAGCGCAAGAGAACACCGAGGAGACACCGGACGAGTCCCGGCCCGAGCAGAGGGATGCGTCGGGTGGAGGTGGCGCTCTCGATCTCTCGGCGGAGTGGAGCGGGATCATGCAGGAGTTGAAGCGTCGGCGACAAGCTCTCACGGCCGCCGTCTATGGTGAGGCTCGCGTGGAGAGCTTCGACGGGACGGTGCTTAGGATCTTCTATCCCCCCGAACAGAGCTTCCACGTCGGGATGGCGAAGGACAACAAACACCTCGAAGAATTGGGCAAGGTCCTCAAAGAGAAGGTCGGCTCGAAACCTCGGGTGGAGGTCCGGGCGGCGGGGGAGGAGAGTGCCGCCAGCGCGAGCCAGCCGCAACCGCGAAGTTCCGCTCAACTCGAACCCCAGGCGCCGGAATCCGTTCCTCCAGCGGTGCGGGATGAGCCGGGAGACGAGCCTCCGCCAGACCCTCGCGCCCCTAACGGGGCTGGCGCGGTGGAGAGTCGCGCGGTCTCCGGGACGGCGGAGGGCGATGATATAATTCGCGACCAGCGCGAGGTCTTCGAGATGGCGCGGGAGCAGTTCGGTTTATTCGGCCAGGATGGAGGAAGTTAGCATTATGGGACGGCGCAACATGAACAAGATGATGGCCCAGGTTCAGCAGATGCAGCAGCAGATGCAGGAGGCCCAGGAGCAACTGGCGAAGGAGACCGTAACGGCCTCGGCGGGCGGCGGGGCGGTCAAGGCCACGATGACTGGCGGGCTGGAGCTCCAGTCCATCGAGATCAGCCCGGAGGTCATAGACCCGGAGGATGCGGAGATGTTGCAGGACATGATCCTGGCCGCCGTGAATGAGGCGATCAACAGCTCGCAGGAGATGGCCTCGAAGCGTCTCGGCGGCATTACCGGCGGTCTCGGAGACCTGGGTATTCCGGGGATGCCGGGTCTGTAGACCGGGAGACTTTTGGCGACGTATGCGCGGCCGGTAGAACGGCTCATCACCGAACTCTCCAAGCTCCCATCCATCGGGCCGAAGAGCGCCCAACGCATCGCCTTCCACATCGTCCGGGGCCGCCAGGATGACGCTTTCGGGCTCGCGGACGCGCTGCGGGAGGTTAAAGAGAAGATCCATCCGTGCAAGAGGTGCTTTAACCTGACCGAGGCCGAGGAGTGCGATATCTGCCGCGACACCCGCCGCGACCAGTCAGTGATCTGCGCGGTCGAGGACCCCTACGATATCGGCTCCATCGAGCGGACCGGCGAGTACCGGGGCCTCTACCACGTCCTCGGCGGCGCTCTCTCACCGCTCGACGGCATAGACCCGGAGAACCTGCGGATAGCGGAGCTTCTGGAGCGGGTCCAGAGGGAGGAGACGAAGGAGATCGTCATCGCCACCAACCCGAACACCACCGGCGAGGCGACCGCACTGTTCATCGCGCAGGAGTTGGAAGATAGCCCGGTGCGAGTGACGGCTCTGGCGAGCGGCCTCCCTGTTGGTGGCGACCTCGAATACGCCGACGAGGTTACTTTAGGCCGCGCCTTCGCCGGTCGCCGTGAGCTCTAGAACGAAGCCTCGCAAGAAGAAACCCCTCGCCGGCATGAACCGCCGCGCCGTGGAGAACCTCGGCGAGACCGTAGCGACGCTGGCGCCCCGCGAGGCGACGCTCGTCACGATGCCGGACCTGCACCCGGATCTGGCGAAGGCGCTGCACGGGATGGGCGCATCCAGGCTCTACTCGCACCAGTTGGAGGCCTACGAACGGGTGCGGGCGGGAGAGAACGTCGTCGTGGCGACGGCTACGGCTAGCGGGAAGAGCCTCTGCTACAAGATCCCGGCGTTCGAGAACGCCCTGGAGAGCGCGGCGAACCGGGCGCTTTTCCTGTATCCGACGAAGGCTCTGGCGCAGGACCAGCTCGGCAAGATCGGGGCCTTCAAGCTGCGCGGCGTCCACCCGGCGACTTACGACGGCGACACCCCGCGGGCTCTGCGGGCGGAGATCCGGCGCAAGTCGAACATTCTGCTGACCAACCCGGACATGCTCAACGTGGGCGTACTGCCGAACCACGAGGCCTGGGCGGACTTCTTGCGGAACCTCAAGATCATCGCCGTGGATGAGGCGCACGTCTTGCGCGGCGTCTTCGGCTCGCACGTCGCGGCGGTCCTGCGGCGGCTGCGCCGCGCCGCGATGCTGCACGGCGGCGACCCGAAGTTCGTGCTCACGAGCGCCACCATCGCCAACCCGCAGGAGCTGGCCGAGAGCCTCACCGGGCTGCCGTTCACGCTGGTGGACAACGATGGCGCCTCATCCGGGGAGCGGCGCGTGGTATTCAGGAACCCGCCGCTCTTGGACAAGGAGAAGGGCGAGCGGCGGAGTCTGTCAACGGAGGGGGCATTGGTGTTCGCGGATCTCGTCTCGCGGGGGGTGAGGACCATCGCGTTCGCCCGGACGCGAAAGGGGGCGGAGCTCATCTACCGCTACGCGGCGGATCGTCTGGGTGTGGACGGGGCGCGTAGGATCTCGCCTTACCGCGCCGGTTACACCGCCCGCGAACGCCGCGAAATCGAAGGAAAGCTCTTCCGGGGCGATCTCCTCGGCGTAGTCTCCACGAACGCCCTCGAACTCGGCGTGGATGTCGGCGCCCTCGACGCCGTCGTCTGCTGCGGCTACCCTGGTAGCGTAGCCTCGATCTGGCAGCAGTGGGGCCGCGCCGGTCGCGGTAAGGACCCGGCGCTCGCCGTCTACATCGCCGGCCGCGATTCCCTCGACCAGTACCTCTTCGAGAACCCACAAAGGGTGCTGGGGCGGAGAGTCGAAGCGGCCCGCGTCACGATGGAGAACCCGTACATCCTCGGCCCGCACCTGCTCGCCGCCGCCCACGAAGCTCCGCTGGACGCGGACGACGAAGAGTACTTCGGTCCCGCGTACCGGACGGTGGCGAAACAGATGATGGAGGCGCGGGCGCTCGCGGCGAGCGGCGGACGGCTCGTGTACGTGGGCGGGGACACTCCGGCGCGGGACATCTCGTTGCGTTCGGCGTCGTCCAAGACGGTGATGATCGCGGACTCGGACGGGGAGGTGATCGGGACGGCGGAAGCCTCCCGCGCCCCGAGCGAGCTTCACCCCGGCGCGACCTACCTGCACCGCGGCACGGCCTACGAGATAGAGGAACTGGACCTGCGCGCGAGCCAGGCCATCGCCCGCCGTGTCCCGAACCGCTACTACACGAAGCCCCGCGTCGAGACGGACGTGGAGGTTCTGGAGGAGGTTGAGCGGCGCGAGCTGGCGAACGGCGCGGCCCTGAGCTGGGGGCGGGTTCGGACGACGGACGCGGTGACGTACTACAAGAAGGTGCAGGTGGCGGACGAGCGCGAGATCGGGGTGTATCCTCTCGACCTGCCGGACGTGGTATTGGAGACGCAGGCGTTCTGGATCACGCTGCCGCCGCTCCCGAAGGAGGCGCGTCCGAGCTTCGAGAGCTTCGGGGGCGCGCTGCACGCCGGGGAGCACGGCATGATCGGCCTCTTGCCCCTCTTTGCGATGTGCGACCGGGCGGATATCGGCGGCCTCTCCACCCCGGTTCACCGCCAGAACCGTCTCCCCACCATCTTCGTCTACGACGGCTACCCCGGCGGCGTCGGCATCTCCCGCCGTGGCTATGATGCCTTCGAGTCCCTGGCCCGCGACACTCTGGGCGTCATCACCCGCTGCCCGTGCGAGAGGGGCTGCCCGGCGTGCATACAGTCCCCCAAATGCGGCAACTGGAACGAGCCCCTGAGCAAGGACGGCGCCGTAAGCCTGCTGCGCTACCTGCTTGGCCAGACCAGCCGCTACCCGACGCTCTGACCCGGTGAAGCCGGGGCTGTACATCTCCGTCGTAGGGTCCGGCACCGCGAACGGGCCGCTCTACGAACGGGCTCGCGAGGTCGGGCGGCTCGTCGCCGAGCGTGGCGGCATCGTGATCTGTGGTGGATTCGGCGGGGTGATGGAGGCGGCGGCACGTGGGGCAACCGAGACTGGCGGTGTCGCCATCGGTGTCCTGCCGGATGAAGATCGGGGCCGGGCGAACGAGTATCTTTCCTACTCTATCGCCACCGGAACAGGGCAGGCGCGGAACCTGGCGGTGGTGTGCTCGGGGGACGTGGTGGTTGCGGTCGGGGGAGAGTACGGGACTTTGTCGGAGATTGGTCTGGCGTT
>CALMWA010000400.1 GCA_937873125.1 uncultured Actinomycetes bacterium
GTGCGAGAACCCCGGTCGGATGAGCCTCCATCCGTTCGACCATCTCGCGGTTACGGCGCTCCAACTCGGCTTCACGCTCCGGTGTCGAGATCTCTGTCCCGGCATGCGCTTCCAGGCGGGCCAGCAGGCCCCTCACGTCCCTACGCATCTACAGTCTCCTTTCCAACTCTTCCAACCGCTCTAGCATATCGGTGATCTCCAGGCCGCTACGCGCGTGGTCCAGGATCGTGCGCGCGGCACGGATCTGTGCTGCTTCAGACTCGGCATCCAGGTTGCGCCTGAGTGTCGCTACGGCCTCGCCACATGCCTGCTGCAGCTCCGCAACGGCCTGCTCCCACACTGCGCGGCGCAGCGCCCGGTACTCGGAGAGGAACACCGGAGCTTCGAGGTAGCGACGGAGGGTGCGAGACGTGAGCCCGACAGCACCAGCCGCCTCTTCGAGCGTCGGGTGCTCCACGAGCGCCAGCAGTGCGCGCCGCTGATTGTCGGTCAGCTCCTCCGAGAAAACCGCTGCGCCGGTCATTTCGGGACATCCTCGGACAGGCGAACAAAGCGAAGGAAGCGAATAAAGTCACCGCCGGACCCTACCTTTATTCGCTTCCTTCGCATATTTCGCACTCTATTCACTTGATAAACCACCTCTCTGCGGGCCGGCCGCCAGTCTCTACCTTCTCGCGCTCGACACGGCCGATCTTCTCCAGCAAGGTGAGTGCCCGGTCTATCTCGCCCCGGCTCCGGTGGCGTTTGAAGTGGTGAGAGAGGTCCGTCCGGCTGAGACCGTCCGGAGTCTCTTCGAGGGCCGCGATGATCTTGTCAGCTACAGCATCGCCGGTCGCGTCTCCGAAGATATACCGCGCGGATGCTTCCGAGTAGCGCCACAGAGCGAGCGCCGCCTCAAGGTGCGGAAGCTGGATAACCGTGCAGGAGTCCAGCGTTGCGTAGGGCGCGGCTAGGCGGAGCGTCTGAGCCTCAGCCCTTGACGTGGATGCCCCGAAGAGACCAGGAGCGCCCTCGGAGAGATCTGCGTAAACCCTTGTCCACAGGTCGCGGGCGTCGTATGCCCAGCCGATCTCGCGCGACTCCCGCCCGTACTCGATGGCGGCGCGGAGCTTCTTTATCAGTGGAGCGACGTCTACCTTATGCCACTCGCCGCCGAAGGGTAGCGCTTTCGAGCGACGGACGAGAATCCAGAGGAAGCGGTTGGCGAAGCCGTTCGCGGCGTCGGTCTCGGATAGCTGTTTGAGAAGCTCCGTTTTCGTGATGTGTCCGATGATGCTGATGTGAGCGTCCGTTGCCTTGAGCGGACTGTTCCGGGTGAGCGTTGCGAGTTTGCCGCCGTCCCACGCCTGCCGGAGCAGAACGGAGAGGGTGTTGCCCTCTCGGGTCATGGTGCGAAGCGGTCCTGCGAACTCCCCCTCCAGGATCATCAGTCGCTTGTCGCCGGCGCCTTCATCCAGGACGGATACCTCACCGTCCGCGTCCTCCGTGGTCACCCGGTCACGCACAGCGTAGATCAGGCCCTCGCCCGAGCTGAGGCCTCCCATGACCCGGTCCTCTGTCCAGACGGCATCGGTGGCGTGCATGAGATCCCGGACGAAGCTCCACGACATACCCTTTCGGCCTTTGGAGGTCTCGCCCACGAGAGCGGCGTTGAGGTTGAGGTGATGGTTGTCTGCGCCTACCTTCATGTGAGCACCGCGGCCCATAAGGTTCCCGACGGCCGCCAGCAGACTCACCAACAGCGCTGCGCTATCTGCCTCTGAGTGAGGCCCGATGGCGCGGATGATCTCGCCCGGCAAGCCGTGGAGGGCCGCCGAATCCAACTCCGGCCATGCGGGTGCAGTGGGACGATGGCCGTTCTGATTGGAGCGATGACACTTGCACAGGAATCCGCCTGGCGGGGCGATGATGTAGTCAGCGCAGACCTCGCATTGCAAGTATGGCCCTTCATCGGAGTGGTGTGGTCGCACCAACTCTTTCGTTGCGAGATCCATCAGCTTGACGTATCCTCTCGTTAGACCCTGCCCCGGCTCTCCCCGCCGGGGTTTTTCAATGCGTCGCCTCGACGTGGGCGCCGCGCATCCAACGATCCAACTCCGCTCGCTCGAAGCGCACCGCACGCCCTACGCCGCCGGCGCTGAGCTTGCCGCGCTTCACGGCACGCCAGATAGTCGTGCGTTCCACGCCACAGTATTCAGCGGCCTGCTCATAGTTGAGCCAGGTGCGACGCTCCGTGGCTACCGCAGTTTGTGCCGTCACTGTGCCTCCTCTGCTCGGTGTTGCTTGCGTATGCCAAGCTATCAGGGGACAATACAGCTCTGATGACGTCCCCACGCGAACAAAAGTTGAAGAGAGAGGTCCTGCAAATTGTGAAGGCGCCGTACCCCGAATCGGTGTGGCTTGCCCTCAAGAGGCGGGGATGGGTAGATCAGGCTGACAAAGAAGAAGGCTATACCGTCGAGGATCTGATAGCTGACGCGAAAGAGATAGCCGAAGACCAACGGGATACCTTGCGAGAAGCCAGCGGCGCGGAAGCGACGCGAGGAGACGAGCATGGTCGGACGGTCCGGTTCTCGGCAGAGGGAGAGCCAGGGCCTTACGAACTTGAGCGGTGCTTAGCGGAGAGCCTGTACCTCGCTTGGGAGATCGCGCGTAGCAACCCAAAGGTCAGAAGCTTCAGGACCCGCGTGCTGGGTGGCAAGCTCCTCACGCCCGACCAGGCCGGGCGGCTTGTGGCTTCCCCGGCCGCGGCCCTACTCTCCTTTGAGACCTTCGGCCTCCGGTCTATCCCTCTGTTAGATCACGAGGTAGAGATAGTAGACGAGCTGCGTGAGCAAAGGCGCCTCGCGACCACCCTGGTCGTCTCGCCTCCAGGCTGCAAGGTGACTGCCCGCTCGCGACGTCACGGGCTCGATTACGCGGACGAGAACGGCGATGTTAGCACTGTGACGGTATCGCGCAGCTCCGTTCTCGGCGAGCTTCTAGAAGCCTCTCAAGAGTTGGTGCGCCGCTGTCCACTGCACGACCTGTGGCCCCAGGCGGATGCTGCACGCTTCATTCTCACGGGCCAGGCGCCGCGATCCTCGCCTCTGGTCGGTAACGTAAGGATCGGCATGACGGGCGTCATCCGCCTCGCGATCTCTCCCTACGCCTCCGCCGAGGCCGTCCGGCGATTCTACCTCTACGTGCAAAATGAGGCAGGAGAGACGGGAGATCGCAGGAGACAGGAGACGGCAACAGGAGCAGAAGTGCTCGGGTTCGTGCTGGAACACACCAGCGCGGGAGACCGTGAGCCCCGATGGCCGGAGCTACAGAGCCTTTGGAACGCCGCCCACCCGGACCGACCATATACCGACAGGGGCGCGCTCGGAAAAGCCTACCGACGGGCCTACAAGCGGATCATAGAACCCCTGCTCGAAGCCTAGCGCGGCAGCAATGCGGCAGCAGTAGAGGTCAACCC
>CALMWA010000401.1 GCA_937873125.1 uncultured Actinomycetes bacterium
ATTCCACTCCACAGGTTAACCTTTTGCCACGGTCGCCCGGCGCGGGGCAGCTGAGATAGATCAAAGTGGATGACGTATCCGTAAGTGGGGAGGTAACAATCCAATGATCACCATCGAAGAAGCTCAAAGGATCATCTCTGCCGCTGAGCATAAGGCTCGGCAGATGGGCCAGCCGATGAACATTGCCGTAATGGACGCTGGAAGGAACCTTGTAGCCTTCCACCGGATGAATGGAGCCTGGGTGGCGAGCATCGACATCGCCATAGACAAGGCCTTCACCTCGGCCGGGAGAGGCCTCACCACAAGAAAGATCGGCGAGATGGCCCAGCCCGGACAGCCCCTTTTCGGCATCAACACCACGAACGGCGGCCGGATCGTCATCTTCGCCGGCGGCATCCCGCTGATGCGTGATGGCGAGGTGGTCGGCGCAATAGGAGTGAGCGGAGGCACGGTGGATGAGGACCATGAGGTGGCGGAGGCTGGCATCGCTGCCTTTGGCTAATGCCTGTACCTAATGCCTGTACCTAATGCCACTACACTACGCAAGGGTCCGCTTTTCGGCTGAGAAATTGGTCTCTCGGATCGAAGCTTTGTTCGGCGCTACCGGAGGTCGCGGGTTTGTACCGCAACCCGTAGGGACACCAAGCGTGTCATATGAAGGTGGAGTCGCGATTGGCGGGACGAGACTCACCGGTTCGACTACTCCGAGCAGGGTGCGTTCTCGAACCAAAGTTGCAGTGGCCGACATTGGTTGTTCGTGGAGTCTGCGACTTCGCGTACCGGCGAGCCTGCCGTGATCTGGGTACAGGGCTCCGGAGGCCCGCTTCAATCGAGAAGGCTTGGGGAATCTACGGTTTCCGGTAGGGAAAGACAAACGTTCGTTGACTAGTGTGATGCGAGAAACTAGACTTTGCCGTACACCGTTCGAAACGATCTCGAACGGAAGGGGAAAGGTGATAGATATGGGAGTCGAGTTCTGGCGTCTCGACGAGGTGCCGGAAGCTGAGCGGCTGGATCTGTGGGAAGAATTGCTCTCCGAGACGCATCTGCCGTGGTCGGTTCGGGTGCCCCGGGGGCGGCAGGATTCAGATTACAAAGCCTGGGTGCGCCGGCAATGGATCGATGACCTCGCGTTGGTCGACTGCGAGTGCGGGCCGTGCGCTGGAAGCCGGGGTCGCGCGGAGCTTTCGGGTACGGACGGCGAGTACGTGGCCGTCCTCATAACCCGCTCCGGTAGCGAGACAGTCGCCCAGGAGGGAGCCGAGGCCTACATGAGGCCTGGTGATGCGGTGGCGTGGGACAGCACGAAGCCGGCGCGCTTTGAGGTGTGGGAACCGCTCGCCAAGCGAAGCCTCCTTATACCCCGTTCCGCCCTCGACGAGGTGAGCGGTCGCGCCTGGACGAGCGCCGGGGTCCTGCTCGACGGAAAGGCGCCGGCGGTATGTCTGCTCACCGGTTATCTCGATGCTCTTAGCCGGACGCTCCCCGACCTGTCGATGTCGGGCGTCTCTGCCGCTCGGAACGCGACACTCGAACTGTTCATCGGAGCGCTGCAACCCGGAGGTCCTGTGGATTCCTCGACGGTCGGCCCTGCTCTACGGGCGAACATGGAGCGGTGGATCGAGCGCCACCTACTGGACGGCGAAGTTACTCCCGTGGCCATCGCCGCCGCCCACAACGTCTCCGTCAGGACGGTGTACAGGGTGTTCGAGATGACGGGTGAAACCGTGGGCGAGGTGGTCCGGGTACGTCGTCTGGCGAAGGCGCGCCGGGACCTGACGGAGACTGGTGAATCCATCTCGACCATAGCTCACCGCTGGCGCTTCTCGGACTCGAGCCACTTCAGCAAGGCGTTCAAGGCCCACTATGAGGTGTCCCCCAGCGAGTACCGCACTCTTTCCCAGGCTAGGAGCGATCGGCGGGAATCCCTGGCGCTCGGCTAAGGACCGTTCTCCCCGTACCGCGAGCGATCCTCTGTCCGGAGATCTGGCAGACTCGTGCAAGTTCCTGGCGTAACCGTACAAGCCTTGGTGAACTCCGCTCCGTAGACTGACCTTATAACGAGCATCCTCGTTAGTCTCGTGCGTGAACGAGAGAGAAGCCGGCTCGACGGGGAATCGAGCTAGTCACGGAGTGCCGCGCAACGCGGACGGTTCCATAGCGCGGGTGCAAGCACAGGGGAAAGGAGAGATATGGGTAATCGACTCGAAGGAAAGATCGCGGCCGTCACCGGCTCCAGTTCGGGCAACGGCCGGGCTATCGCGCTGGCTCTCGCCCGCGAAGGCGCAACGGTGGTCTGCTCCGACATACGCAAGTCCGCTTTGCAGGGAGGTTACGAGGAGGACATCGAGAAGGACACCGACGACGTCATCCGCGACGAGGGTGGCCGCGCGGAGTACCTGGATTGCGACACCACGAAGGCATCCGATGTACAGGCCTTGGTCGAAAGGGCAGTCTCCGCCTTTGGCCGGCTCGACATAATGGTCAACAATGCCGGCGTGTTCACCGGCCTGCACACCATAGTGGACGAAACCGAGGAGCAGTACGACTTCACGATGGCCGTCAACGCCAAGGGCGTGTGGCTGGGATGCAAGTACGCCATCGCCCAAATGCTGAAGCAGGAGGATACCAGCGAAGGGGAGACCTCACGCGGCAAGATCATCAACATAGCTTCCATCGGCGGCCTCGTGGGGCTTGCCGCGGAGCCCGCCTATTGCGCCTCGAAGGGCGCGGTGGTGAACCTCACCCGTCAGCTCGCGGTGGACTACGCGCCAGAGCGGATCAACATCAACGCTATCTGCCCGGGCTTCCTCGCAACCGCGATGGTGCGCCCGTTCCTTGATGATCCGGAGTTGAACAAGACGCTGCACGAGCTCTCGCCCTGGCCGCACCTCGGCACCGCCGAAGACGTGGGCAAGCTCGCCCTCTACCTCGCCTCCGACGACGCCGAGATGGTTACCGGATCCATGCAGGTCCTGGACGGAGGCTACACGGCAGGCTAGCACCCCAAACTCCACGGAGCGCCGGAGGCTGGCAGGGGGTCCGGTGCTTCCTATAGCGGAAACGATCCTGTAGCACACGGACAACGAAGGGAGTATTTGCATGCGACAAGACGTGACCTTCCCCAGCGAGGGGTTGAACTGCGCCGGCTGGCTATACCTGCCGGATAACCTGGGGGACAGCGAGAAGCGCCCGGCTATCGTCATGGCTCATGGCTTCAGCGCAGTCAAGGAGAACTACCTCGCGAACTTCGCCGAGAAGTTCGAGGCGGCGGGATTCGTGGTGCTGGTCTTCGACTATCGTTTCTTCGGCGACTCCGAGGGCGAGCCGCGGGGACACTTGATCCCCGCCGAGCAGCACAAGGACTACAAGAACGCCATAACCTGGATCTCTCAGCGCTCCGAAGTCGACCCCGACCGCATCGGGATTTGGGGCAGTTCCTACAGCGGAGGACACGTCCTTTACCTGGCATCTTTCGACAAGCGGATCAAGGCAGCCGTTGCGCAGGTGCCGCTGGTCAACGGCTGGCAGAATGCCCAGAGGCTCATGCGCCCGGACATCTTCGAAGGGTTCCTCGGGGCACTCGCCGACGACCGTGTCCAGCGCTACGCGGGAGAGGAGAGTGCCAAGGTGCCGGTAGTGGCCCCCGAGGGCGAACCCTCTGCGCTGCCGACGCCCGAGTCCTACGAGTGGTTCACCCACGCGGGCAAGACCGTCGCGCCCAACTGGCGCAACGAGGTGTCCCTGGAGTCAATGGAAGCGTTCCTGGAGTACGACCCGGCTGGGAGCATACACCTGATCTCGCCGATCCCACTCCTCATAGTAGTGGCCGAAAAGGACACCCTGACGCCGACGGACCTGGCCGTAGCGGCATACGAGCGGGCTTTAGAGCCGAAGAAGCTGGTCATCATAAAGGGTGGCAAGCACTTCGATGCCTACACCGAGCCGGGGCTCTCTCAGGCAGCGACCCCGGCGGTCGAGTGGTTCGAGCAGCACCTGATGGCAGACGAGTAGTAAACAATCTACGGACTATAAACAGGCGAGGTAAGGAGGACAGGCGATGGGTCGGCTTGAGGGAAAGATTGCGGTAATTACCGGGGCGAGCTCCGGGTTCGGGCGCGGGAGCGCCAGGGCGTTCGCGTCAGAGGGGGCTAAGGTAGTCGTCAGTGACATCCGGGAAGAGCCGCTCGAAGGCGGCTTCGAGGAGGACGCCGAGCTGACGACCGTCGAGGCCATCGAGAAGGATGGCGGTGAGGCCATATACGTCAACTGTGACGTTACCAAGCAGGAGCAGGTGCGGGATCTCATCAAAGCCGCCGTGGACAGGTTCGGGCGGCTGGACATCATGTTCAATAACGCCGGGATCTACCGTGGCGGCAAGCTCCTGCACGAGTTTACTGAGGAGGACCTGGACGCTTGCTACAACGTCAACGTCAAGGGCACTTTCTTCGGCACCCAGGAGGCGGTCAAGCAGTTCCTGGAGCAGGGCGACGGCGGCAACATTATCAACCTCGTCTCCACCGCCGGGCTCGGAGGCCACCCCAAGCAAGCGGTCTACAACACCTCGAAAGGCGCCCAGGCCAACCTCACCCGCTGCGCGGCCATCGAGTACGGCGAGAAAGGGATCCGCGTCAACGGCATCTGCCCGACCTACGCCAAGACGGCCCTGACGCGCGCGCTCTTCGACGACAAGGACTTCGACAAGGCGTTCGCGGAGTCGGTTCCGCTCAAGCGGTGGGGCGAAGTCGAGGACATTGCGCAACTTGCGGTATTCCTGGCATCGGACGAGTCGAGCTACATCCACGGCGATCTCGTACGCGTGGACGGCGGTGAGACGCTGAGTCGGTACTCGGTGTAAAGGAGAGCAGGAATAGGTGGAGGTGGTAGCCTACTCGATCCTGGAAGGCACATGTTTTCGGGGGCCGGAGCATACTCTGGTCCCCCTCCATTCTAGCAAGGAGGTTCGAGATGCCCGCGAGGTTAGAAGACAAAATAGCCCTGGTGACGGGCGGAGGATCCGGGATCGGCCGGTCCAGTGCCCTGGCAATGTCCGCGGAGGGCGCAAAAGTCGTCGTGGCCGACATCTCGGTCGAAGGAGCCGAGCAGACGGTCGGGATGATCGAGGAGGCCGGGGGAGAGGCGATCTCCGTCGGGTGCGATGTGACCGACCCGGCCCAGGTCGAGGCGATGGTCGGCCGGGCCGTCGAGACCTACGGCAGGCTGGACTGCGCCCTGAACAACGCGGGCACGGAGGGTGTCCTTGCCACGGTCACCGACTACCCGCAAGAGGTGTGGGACAGGGTGATATCGCTCAACCTCACGGCCGTGTGGCTGTGCATGAAGCACGAACTCGCCCAGATGCAGCGGCAAGATGCGGGAGCGGTGGTCAACACCGCGTCTATTCTCGGCTTGGTGGGTTTCCCCACCACACCAGCCTACACGGCTTCCAAGCACGGGGTGATCGGGTTAACGAAGGTTGCAGCACTTGAGAACGCCGAACAAGGCATCCGGATCAATGCTGTCTGTCCGGGGTGGATCGAGACACCGATGGTGATGGAGCGCGGGGTGCAGGCGGGAGCGAACCCGGAGGTCTACCAGCAACTCGAGGATGCTCACCCGGTAAAGCGCCTCGGCAAGCCGGAGGAGATCGCCGAGGCGGTGGTGTGGCTGTGCTCGGACGCTGCCTCATTCGTTACCGGCCAGGCCATGGTGGTGGACGGAGGCTACGTCGCCCAGTAGCGTCGAACGGCACGTAATAAAGAAGTGCGGTGAAGACAGGAAAGCAGATGAAGGCGCGGGCACGCGAGGAGTGCTCGCCTCGGCATGTCCCCGATGAGATCTTCGCCGTTCCTGATATTCCCTACACCCTCACGGGTAAGGAGCTGGAAGTGCCGGTGAAGAAGATTCTCTCTGGGACCCTGCCCGAGCAGCCAGCTATGCGGGCCCGTCGCTCATACCGGGCAGCAAGTGGGGGTAGGCGTCGAAGGTGAGGGTGATGTTGGACGAACCTGGGGTTCTCCTACTCCGAGAGGAGAACCGTACCGCACCTCGTCGGGTGACCGGGGCCTCAACTGTTCCAGTGGACCTCCAGATGGTATCTGTCGGCGGCCAGGAGCACCACGTCGCGGAGGATCGATATCTCTCCGTGCTCCTCGACCCGTAGCTTGCCCGCACAGCGCTCTAAGAAGAGGCAGTAGTTCCGGGCCTCGCCGGCGTGGCGCGAGAGGTAGCGGATACCGTCGGCTTCGGGGAACCAGCGGAAGAGGCTGAGCGCCCATCGCTGGGTAACGGGATACTGCTTGGACATGCCGATCCGGCCGTCGAGGCCGAGACGCTTCTGTACGCCCGGGTCGTCGAGCGGCACGAGGCGGAGAGGATCTTGTGAGAAGAGGCGGCTCAACCACCTCGTCCGCTGATTGGCTTCTATGACCCGCACGTCGCCGTACACTTCGGCGAAGACGGCCAGACGGTCGGCGCTGCAGTACAGAGTGGCGTACTCGCCGGAAGGGGCATCGAAGCGGTATCGTCCCGTCGGGTAGCGCCTCGCTTCGAGAGGATCCTCCTCCCAATGCAGCCGCCAGGCGGAAATTTCCTCTTCCGCCAGCTCGAACGGGGCAGGCAGCCGTTTGGGGGGATCGGGGAGCCGGTCGCTTCCTAACAACGGAGCCCGCCTCTACGGGACGAGGCGGGAGGGGGCTTCAGGCTCCACCCGAGAGCGCCGCGCGGACCAACCCCAGGACGTACTCCTCGGTCTCCGGGTCGCCCGACCGTAGCAGCTCCGCAGGCGTCTCTCCGCCAGCTTCGCTATCCACCGCGGCCGGGTTGGTTATCAGGGCATCCAGGGCGAGCGCGCCCATGTTGGCCTCCCCGGACGCCTCGATCAAGCGTGGCAGGATCCCGAGCGGCCTGCCGTCCTCTCCGAACTGCCACAGTGGGTAGTAGACCTCTCGGTGTATCGGAAGCTTTACTCCCAGGAGCCTATTCTCCTTGCGTAGCTGCCCGAGCCTCTGGCGGCTCACTCCCAGCCTCTCCTGCAACTCCGAGCCGGGGAGCGAGCGCTCTTCGATCTCCCTGTAGCGGGCGAAGACGCGCAGCTTGTTGCGTACCTCTAGCTCATCGAGAGTATCCAAACGCTCCTCGTCCTGGTGCCGCCGGAGCTTGCCCTCCAGCGCGGCGATGTCCGCCGAAGAGCCGTCTAGCAAGACGCGCGCGATACCGCTGATCGCACCCGACAACGCCTCCCGCTCGCCCCTCGGCAACTCTAGAAAGCTCTTCTCGATTTCGGGGTCCAATAACCTCGGCGCCACGACCACCCCTTCTCACGCAAGAACGTCAAGCAAACTCATCCTATCGCCATAGCGCAAGAACGTCAAGCGAAGACAAAGGCAAGAGGCCCCGGCTTCTTCCGACTGGAGCCTCTTGCCGCAGCTTCGTATCGTGATCTATCAGGAGCCCAGAGCGTCATCCATCGCGTCCGCCAACCCGTCGCCCATGCCGGGTAGGACGTGGGAGTAGGTGTCGAGGGTTAGAGCGATGTTGGCGTGTCCGAGGAGATCCTGGACGAACTTGGGATGCTGACCCATCTTGAGCAGCGTCGTGGCGCAGGTGTGACGCAGGTCGTGGAAACGTATGTCCGGCAACCGAGCCTTCTCGAGCAGCGGCTTGAAGCTGCGCCGGTCTATGTTGGAGGGCTCCAGCGGCGTGCCGACCTCGGTAGCGAACACGAGCCCGCCGTCCTCGTAGAGGGAGCCGGCCTTGAGCTTTTCCTCCGCCTGACGCGCCCGGTGGGCTTTCAGAGCCTCCACGGCCCTTGGGTAGGCGGACGGCACGCCCCTTGCCGCTCTTCGGGGCCGTGAACTGCAGCCCAGAGCCGTCACGCATCCTCTGGAGCTGTCGCGTGATCCTGAGTGTGCCCTTGGCGCCAAGGTCCATGTCCGTCCATTTCAGGCCCAGGATCTCGCCGCGCCTCAACCCGCACGAGAGAGCCAGCACATACAGGGCCTCGAAGCGGTCTCCGCGAGCCGCTTTCAGGAACTGCCTCGCCTCCTCGGGTGAGAGCGCCCGCACCTCCTCACGCACCAGCTTCGGGATGTCCACGGCATCCGTCACGTTACGAGGTATGAGTCCCCACCGCAGCGCCTGTTTGAGCGCCCGGTGCAGGACGGCGTGTATGTAGCGTACGCTCGAAGAGGAGAGGCCCGTGTCCAGCTTCTGACGGTAGAGACCCTGAACGTGGGCGGGAGTGAGGTTCTTCAGTTTGATCCTCCCCAGCGCCGGGACGATGTGCCGCCTCACCTGCATCTGATAGTTCGAGAGTGTCCTGGACCGGACGTTCTCCTTGACGGAATCCTTGAGCCACCGCTCCAGATACCCCTCGACCGTGAGGCCTTCGTCGTCGAAAAAGAGGCCGTCTTCTCTCTGGCTGAGCGCCTTGGCGAGCTTCTTCGCCACCTCAGACCGCGTCTTGCCGTAGACCGTCTTCCGCCTGCGCCCCTCTGCCGTGAACACGACGTATTCCGCACGCCAGGTTCCATTCTTACGGCGGCTGATGCTGCCCTCGCCGTTCCCGCGTTTACCCATTCTAGTCTCCTTCACTCGATGCCGGCACGTCTCCGAAGCGATCTTTGATCGTCCACCGGAGGATGTCAATGATCCACCCGATACAAACTACCGAAGTCGAGGACTACCCTCGCCGCACCTCCGGCTGACGCCGCTCCTCGAGCCAGCGATCCAACTCCCTCCGGCTCACCCGCACACTCCGCCCGATCTTCACCGACGGAATCACCCCAGCCCCAACCAACTCATACGCCCGGCTGCGCCCTATCTGCAAGAACTCCGCAACCTCCGGCACCTTCAGGAACTCCTTTCCGCTGTCCACCCAAACCTCCCCGGTATCTCTCTTTTCTTTACCATACTACAAATATGTATTTGCAGTCAAGGCTAGTATCCGTTAGAGTGCTCCCTGGCACCGGTAGGAAGGGAGACGGGCGATGAGAGAAAACCTCGAGGTGAGGCTGGAGATCCTGGTCTACCTGGCGCGCCGCGCGGCCAGGGAGGAAGGTTCTCCGAGCGTCAAGGAGGTGGGGGAGGCCGTCGGGCTCAAGAGCACCCAGACCGCCCACAAGCATCTCAAGAAGCTAGAGGAGGGCGGTTACGTGGAGCGGGAGCGCGGTCAGGCTCGCGGCCTCAGGCTCACGGCGCTCGGATGGGAGGCCGCGGGGCGCACTCCCATCCTGGGGCGCATCGCCGCCGGCCGGGGCCTCGAAGCCGTGCCGGACGAGGCTGGATCCTTCTCTCTGCCGGCCGAACTGCTAGCCTCCGGCTCCGGCAGGCCGCGCTATTCTTTGCGGGTCGTCGGCCAGAGCATGACGGGCGCGGGTATCGAGGACGGGGACCTGCTCGTGATCGAGGAGGACGGCGAGGTGTGGGACGAGGCCGGCACCCTCGTCGCCCAGTCACGCCAGCTGGCGCTCCTCCCCCGTCCTACGTGAGGTCGGGGTCGGCGGCGACGGCCGACCAGAACGCCACCGCCTCCTCCTCGTAGCGGGCGGCGAGGGCGAGGATCGACAGCTGGTGGAGGTCGACGTTCGGCGGCGGTGACGAGACCAGCCGCTCGTAGCCGGCGAGGCGGCGCTTGTGCACCTCGGCGGCGCGCTCCGCCACACGCTGCACCGCTCCGTCGCCCGCCTGCCCGCCGAAGTACAGCTTGAGCAGGGCGAGGTCGCGCAGCTCTGTCCCCTCGTCGGTCGGCATGGCCAGCCACTGGTCGAGCTCGGCCCGGCCGGTGTCGGTGAGCGTGTACGTCCGGCGCCGTCGGCCGCCCTGCTCCTGCTCCTCGGTCAGCATCCCGAGGGCGGTGAGGCGGATGGGCTCGGCGTACAGCTGGGAGTGCGGGACCGACCAGAACCCGCCGATCGTGTCGGCCACCGCCCGCTTGAGCTCGTAGCTCGTCGGGCTCCCGAGGTGCCCGACCAGCCCCAGGACGAGGTAGGACGTGGTCGTGAGCACGGCCGGTACCGTACGCGCCCCGATGGTCCGGCGAGGATGGTGGGTGCTCGTCGTGCTCGCGGCCGCCGGCTGCGGCGACGACGACGCCCGCCCGGCCACGACGACGACGGCCGAGCCGGCGCCGGCGACGCTGCCCGCCGAGGTCGACCCCGGCCGCGGCTTCCTCATCCTGGATGGGCAGACGACCGTGCTCACGGTGACGGCGTGCACGTTCGACCCCGTGATCGACGACGCCACCGGGGTGACGACCGAGCTGACGGTCGCCGCCCAGGACGCCGGTGGCCGGACCGTCGACATCGTCCGCTCGACGTTCACCGCCGACGTCCCGACCGTCACCGACACGATCACGATCACCGGCGAGGGCGGCGCCGCCCTCGAGTCGTCGCGCGCCGATGCCGGCGGTCGTCAGATCGACCTCCGGGTGCCGAACCCCGTCGGGTCGCTGCTCGAGGTCGATGCCGGCGCAGGGACCGTCGGCGCCTCGGGCGTCTTCGGCCCGGTCGGCGGACGAGCCGACGATCCCGCCAACGTCGACGGCGAGCTGGTGCTCAGGTGCCCGTGAGGCGGGCGACGGCCGGCGTCATGGCATCCATGGCGTCGAGCCCGACGCCGATACTCGCCGCGACCGCGATGCCGTCCGCGGCGCAGATCACCAGCGCGCCGGCCAGCAGGCGCCAGCGGGCGGCCGACGGAGCCGGCCCTGCCGCGGTGGTGGCCGCGGCGAGCAGCGCCACGAGGTCGACGACCAGCACGGTGGTGAGGACGACGTCGCCGCGGTCCACGCCCGGCAGCACGAGGAGGAAGACGAACAGCGAGGTGAGCGCTCCCGCGAGCAGCACCGGATCGACGAGCGCCGCCCAGCCACGGGTCCGGAGTGCCTGGTGCGCCATGAGGGCGAGGCCGGTGGCCAGCGCCACCGACGCGGCGAGGCCGACGTAGAGGCCGGCCGTCCCGCCCTTGCCGGAGACCGCGGTGACGATGGCCAGCAGCGAAGCGCCGGCGGTGACGGCACCAGCCACGGCGAGGCCGGCCCAGGCCAGCCGGCGCTCGGGGCGCCGGCGCGCTGCGG
>CALMWA010000402.1 GCA_937873125.1 uncultured Actinomycetes bacterium
GAAAACCCCAGCGCCGCCCCCAGAGCGAAGAGGAGCGTGCCCGACAGAGTCAGCAGCACCCTCGGCTGCCGCCAGAACGGCGTCCTGTCGGCCCCTTCGATCTTCGCCACCCCGTAGCCGGCGTCCCTTACGGCCTTCTCGATCTCTGCGAGCGGGAGGCCGGGGTCGTGCTCGGCGTCAAGCCTGCCGGCGGCGAAGTTCACCGTCGACCGGTGCATACCCGGCAGGACCGCCACCCGCTTCTCCACGGTCGCCGCGCAGTTCGCACAGTCCATACCCTCGACCCGCACGACCGTCCTCTCGGCCCTGTCGAACGAGCCGGGGACCACGGCGGCGGGTTCCTCCCGGGTAACGGGTGCGGGGAAGGCGCGGACACGTCCTGGCCCAAGACCGGTAGCATCTTCTTCTCCCTCACGCCAGCGCCTCCACAACGCTCGCGGGCTCGCCCAGCACGGCGGAGAGCAGCGCGAGTTCTTCCCCGGTAAGCCGGTACATGACCAGCTTGCCGTCCCGGCGAGGGTGAACCAGGCGGTGGGAACGCAGCACCCTCATGTGGTGCGAGACCAGATTCTGGTAACGTCCGGCGATCCAGGCCAGGTCGCACACGCACAACTCCCCCCCCTCTCGCAGGGCGGCGGCCAGCGTTAGCCGGGTCGGGTCGGAGAGCGCCTTCGCCCGCTCGGCGGCGTCCCGAGCCAAACCCTCGTCGAGCACCCTCTCCCGGATCGACTCCGCGCGGGGGGCATCCACGCAGAGCAGGTCGCAGCGATCATCGGTCATAAGAACATTCTAACATCTGTTGATATGTTGGTTGATAGTCTAGTATCTCCATCGTTCTGCGGCGAGTCCGGCGCGCTCTCAATACCGGGACTGAAGGAGAAGGGCGACGACCACTGCCGCCTTTCGGCGAGAAGCTACTCAAAGACGCACTGTTCATGCTCGGCCACCCGAACGACGAACAGACCTTCCAGCTACTCGAAAAATACGACATGCGCTACGTCGTCCTCTACAAACGGTTTCTCCCACCGCGCGAGACGGACTTTCGGACCTTCAAGAGCAGCAAGAGCTACGAAGAGGTCTTCGAGAACGAGCGTGTCGTGATCCTGGCGCCCAAAAAGATGGCCCCTGGAAACCCTCGTTACGGGTTTCCAGGGGCGCGGGAGCGCCGGTGTTGTCGCGGTGCGCTTTAGAGAGCCGGAGACTCGGCGGGCGCGGCGGCGCGCTCGCGGGCGGTGCGCTTGCCGGTGCGCCAGTCAACGCTCGGCATGACGACGTCCGGGTCTACGCGGTCCTTGTACTTGATGGCGATGTTCAGGAGCGAGTCGAGGAGAGAGTCGCTCAGGTAGTGAGGCTCCAGGCCGAGGTCGAGGAGCCCCGTGTGCTTAGCGTTGTAGTAGTGCTCCTCCTTCTCCACCCGCGGGTTCGGAACGTTCTCCAGGCGCGCCTCGATGCCGAGCTTGGCGGAGGCGTCCACGACCATCTCGGCGAGCTGCAGCACGCTGAACTGCTCCGTGAACTGATTGAACACCCGGAACTCGCCCCGCTCGGCCGGGTTGTCCACCGCCAGCTCGATGCACCGCACCGTGTCGCGGATGTCGAGGAAGCCGCGCGTCTGTCCGCCCTTGCCATAGACCGTCAGGGGGTGGCCGATGGCCGCCTGGGCGCAGAAACGGTTCAGGGCCGTGCCGAAGACCTCTTCGTAGTCGAAGCGGTTCGCCAGACGCGGGTCGCGCTCCGTCTGCGGCGTAACCGTGCCGTAGACGATCCCCTGGTTCAGGTCGGTGGCCCGCATGCCCCAGATGCGGCAGGCGAAGTGAATGTTGTGCGAGTCGTGGACCTTCGAGAGGTGATACCAGCTACCGGGGAGCTTCGGGTAGAGCATCGTGTCCTTGCGACCGTTGTGCTCGATCTCGATGTAGCCCTCTTCGATGTCTATGTTCGGGTAACCGTACTCGCCCATCGTGCCAAGCTTCACCAGGTGGCACTCCGGCACGTACTCCTCGATAGCGAACAGGACGTTGAGGTTGCCGATCACGTTGTTGTGCTGCGTGTAGACGGCGTGGCGCCGGTCGATCATCGAATAAGGCGCGGCCCGCTGCTCGGCGAAGTGTACGACCGCGTCCGGCTTGTGCCGCTCGAACAACTCCGAGACGAACTCCCAGTCGAGCAGGTCGCCGTACTCCAGGCCGATAGCCTGGCCGCTGACCTCTTTCCACGCCTTGACCCGCTCCTTGGGGTCCACGATCGGCATGAGACTCTGCCCGCCTAACTCGTGATCTATCGTTCGCCGCACGAAGTTGTCCACGATGGTTACATCGTGCCCGGCGTCCGATAGATGTAGAGAAGTCGGCCACCCGCAGTAGCCGTCACCACCCAGTACCAATACCTTCACAATCGCGCTCCTTCGTTCAGAAAGTTCACTAGTTTTAACAGCAATGCTCGCATACTTTAACAAAAGCCGGACGCATAACCGAGGATTCTAGAGTACCGCATTATGCGAACGGTTAAACGAAACCTAAATGCAGGTAAACATTATGTTTAATCCGCCCGCCCATCCCCGCGCTACCGGAGCGTCTTGTTAACCTACCGGCGTGACTTCGACGAACACGAAAGACTCATGCTTCTAGACCTGATCCAGGGCATCCTCGCCGCCGTAGCCGCTGGGGTCGCACCGGGCTACTTCTGGGCGAAGCTCTTCGTCGCCACCGATGACCAGGCCGAACTGCTAGCTCTCTCGACCGCACTCTCTTTTGTGCTCGTCCCGGCCACGGCCCTGATTCTCACGGCCCTCTTGGGGACGGGTGTTACGCTCGCCGTGGCCGTCGTCTCGGTGCTGTTCGTCTTCGCGTCCGGGCTCGCGGCGTACCGGGTCTTCGGCCCGACGAAAGTTCTGGACGAGCCGATCGTACCGCCTCCCGCTCCAGCCGGTCCACTCACATTAACGCTGCTCGCGCCGGCATTCGGGCTGGCGGGGGCGGCGCTCTTCGGGTTGCTCGAAGGGCGGCAGGTGATGCTGCCCGTCACATTGCTGCTGCTCTTCGCGGCGGTAGCGCGGCTGCTCGAAGCTCGCCGCGTAGAGACGGAAGTGACTGCGATGGGTACCGGCGAAGAGCGCCGGTGGCCGGTGGCGCGGAGGTTTTTGCTGCCGGTGGTGCTGTTGCTGGTGTTGTTCCGGGGGTATTCGGGGCCGGTACTACACGATTGGCCGTATCTGCGCGGGGGAGATCAGTTCTTCCACGCGATGATGGCGAACATGATGCTCACGCGCGGCGAGATCGAACCGTATGCCGTGTATCCGCCGGGACTGCACACGCTGGACGCCGTGATCTCACGCTTCAGCGGCCTGGAGCTGGTCGAACTCTTCCCGGTCTTCGCCCCCGCCCTGATCCTGCTACCACCCCTCGCCCTCTACACGCTGGCGCGCCTGCTGTGGGGATGGGAGTATGGCGTCGCCGCCGCCGCGCTGGTGGGCCTGGTCTGCAACAGCAGTTTTATCTACCTCAGCTACCAGGCGATGTACCCCACCCTCGTCTCCGCCGAGTTCCTGCTGGTGATGGCCGTCGGCGCGTTGGCCGGACTCTACGCTCGGCCTTCGTTACGCGCCGCACTCCTGCTGGCCCTGCTCGGCTCTTCGGTCGCGCTCTACCACCCCGTCGGAAGCCTCTACACGGCGGCGCTGTTCGGGCTGGTTGGCACACTGCTCCTGCCCTACCTGCTGCTGCGCGAGCGGAGAACCGGCCTCGCGCTCCTGGGATCTTTCGCGCTGCTCGGCGCGCTAGCCATCGCTTACGCCTGGGATACCTACGACCTGCCGCGGACGGTAGCGGGCTTTGTGAGCGGTTCCGGGAGCAGCGCGGGCGGCGAGGCGGTCTCGATGGCGGTCGGGACCCAGGCGCCGCTCGCGCTGGAGCACCTGCCGCAGACGATCTCGCACCCAGTGCTGTGGCTAGGATTGTTCGGCGCGCTGCTTCTGGCTCTTGGCGGACGTGGGGGGAGTCTGCCGGCCTCGTTGGCGCGGATCACGTTGCTCCTGTGGTGCCTGGTGATGTTCGTCGGGAGCCGCACGGCGGAGAGTGGCTTCCCGGAGCGCTTCGAACGCGACCTCGGCATTCCGCTCGCTCTACTCGCAGCCTTCGCGCTGGCCGCTGTCGTACGCTCGATCCGGCGGAGTGGGCCATCGGCGAGGATCGTAGCTGTGAGCGTAGCGGCGCTGGTGGCCGGGCTGATCGGGGTCCAGGCAGCGTGGAACTTGCAGGGTGCAGCGCGGCCGAGTCCGAGGGTTGTGCTAACGCCGGAGATCACGGCGGCCGGCGAGTGGCTCGAAGCTCACAACACGGGCGGAAACATCATGGTCGCCCCGCGCGGCAACCAGGTAACCGGCCGGGCGATGCTCGCCCTGAGCGACTACTTCGCGATGGAGGCATTCACGGAGAGCCGCATCTACTACAACCGCGACCTCCCACCCTACGGCGCCGAACCGCTCCTTGATGTGCTCTACGTCATCAAAAACCCGGACGACGGACGGACGCGACAACTGCTGAAAAAGTACGACGTCCGGTACGTGGTCTTCTACAAGCGCTTCGGAGAGGGCACGACCTGGGACGCGACTCCCGTGCAGGACTGGCGGGGCCACGTCGCACAAGAGGACCTCTACCAGGTCGCCTTCGAGAATGAGGGAGTCATCGTACTGCAACCCAGGCTATAGCTCTACAGCCTGTTGAAATACGTGCTGGGGAAACACGTACGACCGCCGAGGACGTCTTGCGCTGCGGTGTTCCGTACCGGAAACCTCTCCCGAGGGCGGAGAGCAGCTACCTGCGCGAGCTTCCTCGATCTCCGATTCGAGCGGCGAGATCATGGTCTGACCTCCGGTTGGTAGAGGGAGGGTATACTGCTGTTGCCGCCTCCGTGGCGCTCCCGACTTGGTCGATTCGCCAGGGTAGATCTGCCCGGCGGCCGTTCCGAGCGAGGCGAGGTTCCACTATTGTCGTTCGTTCCCGAAGAGCTGGTCCGCAACGCAACCGAGTTGCGAGGAGCAGAAGGTGCCGAGTGGGCGAATCAGCTACCCGCGATCGTCGCCGACTGCGGGCGGCGCTGGTCACTTGAGGTCGCACCGCCGTTCCCGAACCTTTCGCAGAATTGTGTGGCCCCCGCCCGCCGCGCCGACGGTACCGCAGCCGTCCTGAAGCTCTCCTTCCCCGAAGACGCCGAGTTCGGGACGGAGGCCCAAGCGCTCAGACTCTTCGATGGGCAGGGGATCGCCCGGCTGTTGGAGTTCGACCTGAAGCGGGGCGCGATGCTGATCGAGCGCCTCGAGCCCGGCGTGGCCCTCGACACTGTGGAGGACGATGAGAAAGCGATGTCCATCGCCGCAGACGTGCTGCGGCAGCTGTGGCGACCGGCGCCGGCGGATCATTCGTTTCCGCTGGTGTCCGATTGGGCTCAAGGCCTCGTACGATTGAGACGGCACTTCAGAGGAGGGACGGGTCCGTTGCCTGCTCGGCTGGTCGAGGAGGCCGAAGTTCTCTTAGCCGAGCTCATCGCGTCCCATGTGGAGACGGTCCTGCTGCACGGCGACCTCCACCACGGCAACGTCCTGGCGGCCCGCCGCCAGCCGTGGTTGGCAATCGACCCGAAAGGGATCGTGGGCGAACCAGCCTACGACACAGGAGCGCTACTGTACAACCCAACGGAACTGCTGGGCGCGCCGCAGCTCAGAAAGGTCCTAGAGCGGCGAATATACCAGCTGGCCGGGGAACTCGACCTCGACGGTGCTCGCGTGCGCGGGTGGGGGCTGTCGCGGGCAGTCTTGGCCGCGTACTGGGGCTGGGAGGATAGCGGCCAGGTGTGGGAGGATGCGCTCACCTTCGCCGAGTTGCTCGCCGCGATCAAGATCTAGATCCCGGAAGATCGTCGATGGCCGGCGAAGCGTCGCGATGACCCTTCACTCTTTCAACAGGCCGTAGGTCAGACTTTAGCTCAGGTGTCGTAGTTGGGAGGAGGTTCGCCGCCCGCCGCCTTGACGACGTAGTCTTCGAACATGCGCTTCACGATGTCAGGGTTCCGCCAGGCAATATTCTTCTGTTGCTCAGGGTCGGCTCTCAGATCGTAGAGTTTCGCGCCGGAGCCAGTGTTACGCGAGATCATGGCGTAGTCGCCGTCCCGGACCCAGACGTGATCATGCAGCCCCCCGACGAAGTACGGCCGCGCCTCCGGCTTCCCGCCGTCGAAGAACACCGAGAGATCCTGGCCATCCATCGGGGACGGGGGCTCGACTCCCAGGGCGCTCAATATGGTCGGCGCGACGTCGTGGGTGGAGGCGTAGTAGTCGCTCGCGTCTCCGGCGCGCCTGCCCTCCGGGTGCCGGATCATGAACGGCACGTCGGTTACCTCGGGCCACAGCGCGTAGGGCGGCTTGCCGACGACGCCGTGCTCGCCGAGGGCGTGGCCGTGGTCGGAGAGCAGCACGATCATGGTGTCCTCCATCAACCCCAGGCTCTCGACCTTGTCCAGGAAATTGCCGAGCCAGCGGTCCACCATCGAGACTTCGCCGGCGTACAGAGCCTTCATCCTCTCCAGCTCCCGCTCCTCCAGGTAGTCCGAACCGCCATAAACAGAGGTGTAGGGTTCTGGTCCGTCGTGGCCGTCGCTATAAAGCTTCACGTACTCCTCCGGCGGGTCCCAGGGCTCGTGCGGGTCGAAGGAGTCAACGGTGAGGAAGAACGGACGGCCGCTCTTGCTCGCGCCCTCGAGGAAGCGCGCAGCCCGCGAGAAGACCTGCGGTCCGAAGTAGTCTTGCTCGCCCGCGCGCCCGGCGGTGTTTGCGAAGTACTGACGCATCTTGCCCTCCACGTTCTTGCGGTCGCCGGAGAGGAGGGTGTTGGCTATCTTCTCTTTCGGACACATCCACATCGGCTGGAAGTGGTCGTTCTCCTGGCCGCGGATGAAGTCGAAGACGGTGAAGCCGCGCTGGAAGTTCATGGCGGCCTTCGCCTCGTGGTAGGAGTCGGTAACGAGCATGGTATCGTAGCCCTCCGCCTGGAGTATCTCCGCGAGCGTCCACTGCTCTTCGGGGATAGGCTGCCAGCCGTAGAGCAGCACGCTCTCGCCCTTGTGCGGGTCCCAGTCCCGGAACGGGAAAGTGCGGAACCCGGTGTGGATCGTGCGGCGGGCCGGGATGGTCGGGGTGGATTCGGGCTGGGCGCGGGTAAAGCGAAGGCTCTCGCGGGCGAAGGCGTCGAGGTTTGGGGTCTGGATCCAGTTGTTCCCGTAAGCGCCGACGTGGTCTTTACGCAGGCTGTCTATGATGATCAGGATGACATTCATTGGTCCACCTCCGGAGATTGGACGCCCGGTGACGTTCTCATACTGCCGCGCGCCGAGCATCGAGAGCCCGGTGGCCCCCACCGCCCCCGCCCCGGCGAGCAACAGGAAGTCCCGCCGCGTCAGCGTATGGGCGCCGGGTCTCCTCAACGCTCGCGGGTAATGCTCAAGAGGTCAGCCCGGATAGACGGTCTCGCAAGCCGGTGAGACGCGGTCGCCGTCGTCCACGCTGGCAACGTCGTCGCCGGCGCCGCAGTCTATATAGTCGGCTCCGCCGTCTTTCGCTTCAATAAAGTCGTCTCCGGCGCCGCCGAACAGGAGATCTCGTCCGGGACCCCCGTAGACCTCGTCCGCCCCGTCGCCGCCGGAGAGCGCGTCGTCACCCGCAGAGCCGTTTACGACGTCGTCGCCCGCGTACCCGTCGAGGCGCTCGCCAGCGGACCCGCGCAACGTTTCGGAGGTGTCCGAACCGTCGCCGGCCAGGGCGTCGGTGGCGGCGAGCGAGATCAAGACTACTCCGAGTACCACGAGCGCGAACCCCAGCCAGCGAACGCTCTTCTTCCCGGACGTCCGCACCTCCTCCGCGCCGGAACGTGGTTCGGGGAGCGCCGGCGAGACGGTCTTCTGCTTCAGGCTCATGCGGTACACCTCGCTCGTGGGATGCGCGGGATCTCCATATTCCCCGGATTCTAGAGACCGGCGTGCCGCCCGTGGTTAAACGCGGGAAACATAACGCTTAAATCTCTGTTAAACAACCCGGCGCATCTGCGGCGGAAACCCGCGCTTCGTGGTGAGGTTCGGCATGGATCTCGGAAACGGGGCTCGCCACCCGGAAGCAGTTCTGTTAACCTGATCGCTGAATAGATCAGCCACGTCCTGGAGGGGATGTATGCCAAGTACCAGACCAGCCGCTCTGTTGTTCCTGTTGGGTGTCTTAACACTCTTGCTTTCTTTGATCCTCGTCCTCTGGCCGGCGTGGGACGGTGAAGCCAACGCCCACGACGGCGAGGCCCGGAAGACCCCGGATTACAAGGTTCTAACCGTCCGGGACGCCACAGAAATCCGGCAGATGGACGTCTCGACCCCCGCCGCGAAGGAAGCCGGCATGCGGCTCGTGGTCGAGAAGCTGCGGGGGGACAACACTCCTGAAGACGGCGTCCTGCTCATAGAGTTCACGAACCCAGAAGGCTCCCGAGACACTGGTTTCGCGCTCGTCTATGACAGCGAGCGGGCGGTGATGGAGGCCGGCGAAACCCGACGCTTCGGCGAGGTCTACGACGAGGATGAGGCGAAGCGCGTCATGCGGGAAGAAGACGGTGTAAGGGTGGTCGGCTACAAGGAGTTCGTCCAGGAAAATCCGCAGCTCTCGGACGGGGTGCGGCGCTTCTTGCGCTAACCCCGCCCCGGATCGGACCATCCGGCAGTCGGGCTCTCTGATTCGCCATCACTGTCTTGCTTGAGCTCTTGCGTAAGATCTATTGTGCAGAGACGGCGCACAGCACGGACGCGTGTGGCTGGCAAGATGCCTGAACTGGAAGCGGTTCGGACCGCAACGACCAATGTTGCGGCCCGAACTTCCTACTTTGCGCCGACGCTTCTCCTGCTCCTCTTCACGCCCTCCTACGAAGGCCGCGCATTATTCCGGCCCGTATGGCCTCACCGTCCCTGACTCAGTCTGTGCGCCGGAGCCGCATTACGTATGCCAGTAGACCACCGAGGCCGAGTAAAATGCCTCCAACGGTTACGAGCTGGATCGAGGCGTCCCCGAAAACGTCTTGTGGCGCCATCCCTCCGGTTTCCGGCATCTCGCCCGTCGCGCCGGAGGCGGCGCTCATGCCGGTGACGCCCAGGCTATCAGCCATTACCTCATAGATGTAAGTGTTCTCGTAGTTGCCCGTGAGCAGTTCCGCACCCGGTCCGGTCGCCGTCAGGGGCACGTCTGATCCCGTGTGGCCGGTGGTGGTCCAGTCCATGACGAACTGGTAGTCGGAGTTCGCCGCGTCGAAAGGACCATCCTCGGTCGAGACGTCCGCGGTCTCGTCGCCCTCGTTGCCGCCGGACTCGTCCGGTTCCTCCTCGGAATCGGTCTCCTCGACGGTCAGGCCCCCGACCTCGTGGTCTCCGACCGTGATTACGAGCGTGTCGCCGTTCGCGTCGGCGTAGTCCTTGGCGATAGCGACAGACTCGTCCATCTGCTGTCCGGCCTTGATAGTAAGCTCTGAGTTATTGGCGGAGCCCATCTCGTCTATTGCCTCCTCCTCGACCACGAGAAAGAAACCCGCTTCGTTCCCGGAGAGGGTATCCAGAGCTTTCTGGGTCATCCGGGGCAAC
Organism: uncultured Actinomycetes bacterium; assembly: GCA_937873125.1. Classification (GTDB taxonomy): domain Bacteria; phylum Actinomycetota; class Rubrobacteria; order Rubrobacterales; family Rubrobacteraceae; genus JACDDK01. The sequence continues at coordinate 9,655 of CALMWA010000402.1, forward strand.
GAGACGACCGGTTCGTAGATGTCGCCCTCACCCTCGGGGTTCTGCTGGAACATCTCCTGATTGGCGAACAGGCCGAGTATTCGCGGCCCGGTCGCGGCCTGTAGCCCCGCGGCGTCGGTCACGTACTCGTAGCCGGTCTGTTGGGCTTGTGCCACGAGGTTGCCCTGGTCGCTCTGGCTCTGCTCCTCCTCGTCCTCGGGCGGGTTGTCCGGGAAAGCGCCGGGCTCGCCCTCGGGATACCAGTAGTCCTCACCGCCACCCAGGATCACATCCGGCTGGCTCTCCTCTATGTACTGGCGGGCGATCTCGGTCTGCTCGTCACGGTCCTCGACGTGCGAGCCGAACGCGGCGGCGGAGGCGTCGGTGACCTGGCTTGTGGTGACGACGCCGGTGGATTTGCCGGCGGCTTTGGCCTGCTCCAGCACGGTCGGCACGACGTTGTCGTCCGCGTCGATACCGACCGCCCCGTTGTAGGTCTTTACCCCGGACGCCATCGCGGTCGCGGAGGCCGCCGAGTCGGTGACGAATGTTTCGGGGTCCACGGAGTTGGTGCCCACCATGCCCTCATAGGGCAGGCTGTCCATGACGAGCCGCTCGTAGGGTCCGACGGTGGCGAGCTGTATGGAGTTGCGTTGGGCTGTACCGAGCCCGTCCCCGATAAAGAGTATTACGTTTTGGGCGGTTGCCGACTCTTGTGCCGAGGCAACGCCCGACCCGCCCACGACGACAGTTAGGGTCGCCAATCCAACGCCAACCGCCAACGTCCAATTCCGAACAAGCCTGGCCGGTTTCGTCATCCGTACTCTATCCAAGATGTGTCCTCCCACAGCCGCGTTGCGTGACGGTGGGCAGTATGGCAGAAGGATCCAAGCCCTGAGTTAAATAACCGTAAACTTCCAGCCAACGCCGAGGCGTTCCTCTAGAAGGCCTAAGAGGCCGCGCCAACAGGGAGTGTGTCAGAGTGTGAAACGGGCACGGATACTCCATCACTCGGGGAGTTATCGAACCCTCCCGAATGATGGAGCGTATCTCCTGCCCGCACTCCCACCATGCATCATCGAGCCGATCTGGAAAAGTTCCTTGCCTTGTTGCTCTCTAGAAGAGAGAGTCACCTTCTGGGCTGTCATCGCCTCCGCATATCCGGTCACGTGATCGAGGTCTTCGCCGCCAGCCCTTAGACCGGGTTCGCCAGCGGCTCCGTAGAGGCGGAGCTGACCGGGCCGGTGTTCACCCCGGACGGCAAGACGCTGTTCCTGGCGATCCAACGCCCCGGCGAGGAGTCGGAGAGAAAGGACGAACCCAGCAGCACCTGGTCCGACGGCGACGATCCGAAGTCTTCGGTGGTCGCCATAACCGGCTTCTAGATGTGTGTTGCGTGGTCTGTAAGGTAAAAAGAGGGCCATCAGAGAGTTCCCCGTCCAAAGGAGCATCAGAGA
>CALMWA010000403.1 GCA_937873125.1 uncultured Actinomycetes bacterium
CCGGAGGCCAACGAACGCGGCATCTTCCGCAAAGAGTACGTCCAGCAGCTGCTCGACGCGCCGAACGACGAGAAGACCCGGCTCGGCTCCAACAAGCTCTGGCAACTGGGACTGCTGGAGCTCTGGCTCCAGACGCGCGGGGTCTAGCCTCTCGGACCGGCGGCGGTTCATCCGCTAATATGCGGCTCTGAACCGACCGAGGGGGCTCCCGCTGCTGAACTACAACACGTTCTCCATCGCCGCCCACGACCCGGATACAGGCATGTACGGCATCTGCGTGAGCACGAAGGTCCCGGCGGTCGGCGCGATCACCAACTACGCCCGCGCCGGTGTCGGGGCGATAGTGACCCAGGCCCGCGCCAACCCGCTCTTCGGCCTGGACGGTCTGAACATGCTGCAGCAGGGCTACGGCGCGGAGAAGACCATCCGCGCCCTCCTCGCCTCCGACCACGAGCCGGAGCGCCGCCAGCTCAGCATCATAGACTCAAACGGCCATGCGGCGGCCTACACCGGCGAGGGCTGCGACGAGTGGCGCGGCCACTACACGGGCGAGGGCTACTCGGTGGCGGGCAACCTGCTGGTTGGGGAGACCACGATCTCTTCGATGGCCGAGGCGTTCGAGGCGTCGGCCGGGGAATGGTTCCCGGAGCGACTGATGCAGGCTCTGGAGGCCGGACAGGAGGCGGGTGGCGACCGGCGCGGCCGGCAGAGCGCGGCGATCTACATCGTCCATCACGAGCCCTACTCGTACCTCGACCTGCGCGTGGACGAGCACGCCGACCCCGTAGCCGAACTGCGCCGGGTCTTCGAGGTCGTCCGCACCGACCTGATACCCCTCGTCGAACGCCTCCCGACCCGCGCCAACCCGGAGGGAGAACTTGGAGATGAGATCTTGGGTTCGGTCCTCCCCGACGATTAGACCTCAACACGATATGGCCCAAAATATGCACGCCAAATACTGGCGCGAGATTCGTAAGAGATGGTACGATGTTAGTTGGTTGTTGTACCTCGACTAGGAGGAAAGGGTCCGATGGACTACTAAGTCGACAACCATTCGCGGACGTAAGTCCGTGAGCCGGGCCGGTGGTCGTCCGCTGCAGAGTGAGGCGGCTTCCCGTCCCGGATTTTTTTGTCTTCCGGCACCACCGAATCCATTCAACATACGAACGGCGTCAACTGGCGGTAGTGGGCGACCAGCTCCTCGAAACGCATCCGGTTCAGGCCAGAAGGCGAGGGTACTACCACGTCGGTAACTCCGGTAACTGCTGGATCTAATTGCACGCCCCACTCGACTTTTGTGGTCGCGCGGAACCACTTGTAGACTCCGATCCCGGTGTAGGCCACGGCGATGGGGCGAAGCCGTTCGAGCTTCGCGCGCAGTTGGCGGGAGCCTGCCTGTATCTCTTCGCGCGTCAGCTCGTCGGCCCGGCGCGTCGGACGAGCACAGAGGTTCGTAAACCCAATGCCAAGGTCCAGCAGTTTCTCATCCTCGTCCGGCGCGTAGAGCCGATCCGTGATGCTGGCGGCGTGCAGGACGCGCCAGAAGCGGTTGCCGGGATGGGCGTAGTGGCGGCCGGTACGGCCCGAGGTCAGCGACGGATTGTAGCCGCAGAAGACGAGATCGAGCTCAGGCCGCAGGAGATCCGAAGCCATCCGGGAGTGCTACGCCACGAGACTCACGCTGCGGCGTGTAATCTACTGTTACCTGTCGCTTTGGTCGTCGCCGCGACTGTCGCGGCGGGTCTCACGGGTAGGCTCGTCGTCCTGGAGATCTCTGGCGTCCATCTGCACGGTCTTGTCCCTGTCAAGCGGCTCGCCTTCCACGCGGACCTCCTCCGCGGCCGGACGGCCGGCGGCGTCCGTGCGTGTCCGGGAGCGCGGTTCCACCTCTCCCACCCTGCGATCCCCGACATCGGACTCAAGCTCCACCGTGCGCGCGTTCGGACGGGTTGCCGTGCGGGAGCCGTTTTCCAGTTCGCCCCGGCGCTCACCGTTCTCGTCTTCGCCGTCACTCTTGGGAAGGACGATATCGCTGATGGTTACGTTGCACTCCGTCACCCGGAGCCCGGTCATGGTGTCTATGCGCTCGGAGATCCTGCGCCGCACCTCTTCCAGGGTCGACATGATGTCGATTCCATAATCGAGGCTGAGGGTGAGATCCAGGGCCGTCTCCACCCGCCCGACTTCCACGGAGATGCCGCGCGTGTTGCTCTGCGAGCCGGTTACGTTCTCCAGAAGACCACCCGCCGCCCGCGACGCGCTCCCGCCGAGGTGAACCCCCGGAACTTCTCTGGCGGCCATGCCCGCTATCTTCGAGACCACGCCATCGGCTATGGTGGTTACGCCGCGGTCGCTCACCAGCGGACTACGGACCTCCTGTCGCTCACTCATCTGTGCGTGTCTCCCCTCTGATCTCCATCCCGGACCTTGAATAGCTCTATGTTTCCCCGAAACTCGTCCAGGCAACCCCGTTCGCTACTTGAAGCGGTATTGCCGGTACATGCCGGCGCTCTCGTCCACGTCGGCCTCCGTGACGTGGCTGCGTCCACGGGAGGCCACACGGTCCTCGATGCGCTTACGGATAAAGCGGCGCATCAGGAACGGGCTGCGCTTTATCCGGCGGTCGGCCTCAGGGTCCCAGGTGATCTCTCTCGTCTCCGTCATGCGATCTTCCTCCATTCGCCTGCCGCCACGAATTATACTCCTACGTCCGTTCAGGCTTTGTTGCCTCGTAGATAGCAGCCATGTCGTTCTCGCCATACCCGGCGTTTATCGCCGCGTCGAAGCGGGCGGCGACGGCCTCGGCGAGCGCCAGCCGCAGGTCGCGGGACGCGGCGGCGTCGAGGACGAGGCCGGTGTCCTTGCGGGCGAGCTTCGCGGAGAAGCTCGTGGGGAAATCCTCCTCGATCATCATCGTCCCCTTCATCTGGGCGTAGGGCGCTCCCAGAGGCCCGCCCTCTATGACCTCCAGAAACTTCGCCGGGTCCACGCCGGTCGCGCGGGCGAAGGCGATCGTCTCCGCCAGTACTCCGAGAAGCCCGACGATCCAGTTGTTCACCACCAGCTTGAGCCAGCTCCCCGCTCCCGCCTCGCCGAGCCAGACCGTCTTGTTCCCAACGGCGTCGAAGACCGGCTCACACCTCTCACGAACCTCCTCGGGACCGGAGGCGAGCACGCCGGTCG
>CALMWA010000404.1 GCA_937873125.1 uncultured Actinomycetes bacterium
AACTCGTCCCCGCCGACGCGGCAGCCGATGTCGACGGAGCGGATCTCGTTCCGGAGCCGCTCGGCGATCTGGGCGAGCACCGCATCGCCCGCGAGGTGGCCGATCCGGTCGTTGACGGCCTTGAAGTCGTCGAGGTCGATGATCACGAGGGCGAGGCGCCGGCCGTAGCGCCCGGCGCGGAGCGCCTCCCGGCGAAGCGTCTCGTGGAAGTAGCGCTGGTTGAAGAAGCCGGTGAGGGCGTCGGTCTCGGCGAGCTGCCGCGCCTCGCGATACCGGCGCGCGTTCTCGATCGCCGGGATGCACGTCTCCGCGATCTGCTCGATCGCGGCGATGCGCTCCTGCGTCGGCTCGTACCCCGGCCGCCGCCAGAAGAGCGCGAGGCTGCCGAGCGCGCTCGCGTCGCGGCCGACGAGCGAGAGGAAGAGCCCGCCGCGGATCAGATGGGTGTCCGCCGCGTCCGCCGCCCCGTAGCGGTAGCTCACGGTGATCGGCCCCGCGGGCAGCGTGCCGGACGCGCCGGAGGAGGGCGGATGCGCCGCCTCCTCGGGGGTCATCCCGCGCGTCGCCATGGTCGTCCCGCCGCCGCTCTCGTCGAGCACCACCATCGCGGCGTCGAAGCCGGGGATCTCGAGCGCCGCGTCGAGCACGCGGTCGAGCAGCTCCTCGTACTCGACGGAGCTCCCGAGGTCGCCCTACCGATTTCAGTACCCACTGTAGCCACCTACCTAGTACCGGCACAGACAGGAACGTGGCCAAGTAGCGTCATCCCTGTTCCTATTTTGACATTGGAGGAACTATCGAGGTGCTAAAGTGCGCCGCATGACCGCAATTTTCACATTCGACCTGTATCAACGGGCGTGTCCACGAAGCGGGGGTAAGGGGCTGCTGATTCAACAATACGGGTACCGATACAAACACTGGCTTGCCGTAACGGTTGCCGCACAATGAGCATACCAAGTTGACGCCCTTAGAAGACAGATGACGCGTAAACTGTTCTAACTGTTCGTCGTTAAGGCTCGGGGTGGCAAAATCATCCTGCATCACGGACGCCTTTCCAGTGCTTTGTGTTATGTGGACGGATACATTTTACGCTAACACATAGCAACCAACCCACAGTGTCTAGGCCGTTCATCCCGGCAGCGGTCTAGTGCGGCTGGGTTGATGTGCCGTCCCCACCCTTACAGACGAATAACTTCCCTAAGCAGCTCTCCGCTGCAGCCGAGCGTATAGTTAGATATTGCGAATTGCACATACTTCGGCTTTTATACCCTGTACAAGAAAGTCAATCCGAAACAGCCGGAGGATCAGGCGCTATGGAATTTGTGGTGGTTGGCACGCCGGAACAGTGTGTATCGGCGCTTTGGGAATACTTTGTACACGGTGAATGGCCGTATAAAGGAACCGTTCACCGTGGGGAAAACAACATCGGCTTCGTGGAGCCGGCACTAGGCATGGTATCAGTTCTGTGGCGGGACTCCGCCAGTGCCAGGGTGTCCGCCGTCGCAGAAGGGGAAGGACGGACACGCCTGTACGTGGTGCCCGGAAGGCGCAAATACGCCGACACGTTGGGGAAATGGATACAGAATAAATTGGTCGAGAACAAGGCTGCCACATCACAACCCTTCGGCGGCACATCGGAACATGGGGGTGCAGCCACCGATGTCCCTGAACAGATCACGCGGCTGGCTGAACTAAGGGATTCCGGTCTGATAACCGAAGAGGAATTCCAAGCGAAGAAGACCGAACTGCTAGATCGAATGTAGCAACTAGCTTCCCCTAGTCAGGGAGACTCGTTGAAGTTGAGCCAGTACCAGCCGAGGTACTGCATAGCCTCGGAGAACTTGTCGAAGTTGGTGGGTTTGGTGACGTAGGAGTTTGCGCCCAGCTCGTAGCCCCGGACGACGTCCTGGTGCTCGTTTGAGGAGGAGAACAGGATCACGGGCACGAGATGCGTCCGCTCGTCGTCCCGCAACCGCTCCAGGACGTGATGCCCGTCTATGCCGTTGAGATGCACGTCGAGCAGCACGAACTCCGGCATGACGCTCGTGTCCCGCCCGGCATGCGTTCCCGTTCCGAACAGGTAGTCGAGCGCTTTCTCCCCACTGTCCGCGACGACGACCTCGTCCACCTCATCTACGATGCCATGCTGGCGGAGCGCCCGCATGGCAAGCATAACCTGGTTCTCGTCGTCCTCGACGAGCAAGATGGTCTTTTTGTTCATGCAGCATCCACCTAATGTGGCATTATAGCGCCAACGGCGCTCGCGTTGGCGCAGACCGAAGCGCCAGCCCAGAGCTTCCCGGACCGACGCTTCTTGCGAACGGGGTGCGAAGGGTTACAGGGCAGCGGTGTTCCGGTCTTTGTCCGCCTCCCACACACCGGGGTCCATGGCTCCCTCGGGGGCCTCTCCCTGATCTTCCAGCCAGCGCTCGGCGTCTATGGCCGCCCGGCAACCGTCTCCGGCGGCCGTTACCGCCTGCCGGTAGCGCGTGTCCGAGACGTCGCCCGCGGCGAAGACGCCGGGCACGCTCGTCATGGTGTGCTCCTTCTGAAGCATGTATCCGGCCTCGTCGAGATCCACCTGCCCCGCGAACAGCTTCGTGGCCGGCTCGTGGCCGATGGCCGTGAAGAAGCCGTCCACTTCGAGCGTCTCCACCTCGCCGGTTTTCGTGTTCTTTACGCGAACGCCCTCGACGGAGTCATCGCCCAGGATCTCCTCGACCACAGTGTCGGTCAGGAAGGTGACCTTCGGGTTGTTCCGTGCTCTATCCAGCATGATCTTGGACGCCCGGAACTGGTCCCTGCGGTGGATGACGTACACCTCCGTGGCGTACTTGGTCAGGAAGAGCGCCTCCTCCATCGCCGTGTCTCCGCCGCCGATGACCGCGACCCGCTTCTCGCGGAAGAAGAACCCGTCGCACGTCGCACAGCCGCTCACCCCACGGCCCATCAGCCGCTGCTCACTCTCAAGCCCCAGCCACTTCGCCTTCGCCCCCGTGGCAACGACAACCGCGCCGGCGAGGACCGGCTCCTCCTCGCCCTCCGCCCAAAGCTTGAACGGCCGCTCGGAGAAGTCCACCCGCTCCACGTTGTCCGGGCGCATCTCGGCCCCGAAGCGCGCCGCCTGGGCCTCCAACTCGTCCATCATGTCCGGCCCTGTTACGCCGTCCTTGTAACCCGGATAGTTCTCCACGTCCGAGGTCAGCATCAACTGCCCACCGCTCTCGAAGCCCTGAAAGACGACCGTATTCAGGTTGGCCCGCGCGGCGTACAGCGCCGCCGTGTACCCCGCCGGTCCGCTCCCGATGATCGCAACGTCGTAGGTTCTCTCAGTCACTATCTATACACTCCTTGGAAATACCAGCTTTCACAACAGGGCATTCTACCCGTTCCACTATCGGATCACGTCATTCCGCACGCGCCGCTGCGAGCACCCGCCCGAGCGCCTCCGTCAGCGTCGCAACCTCTTCGTCGTCGAGGTGCCGCCCGAAGTGCTCGGAGACTCCCCCAGCGTAGACGGGCCAGGTACGACGCATCGCCGCCAGCCCCTCCTCGGTCAGAACCGCGTAGCAGCCGCGCCGGTCGTCGTCGCAGCGCTCGCGGCGCAACAGCCCCGCCTTCTCCAGGCGATCCACGAGCCGTGTCAGGCCACTCCGGCTCAGGACTACGGCCCGTGCCAGTTCGTTCATCCGCAACCGACGATCAGGAGCCTCGGAGAGCGCCAGAAGCACGTCGTAATGGCCCAGCGGCAACATGTCTTCCCGTGCGAGATCCCGCTCGATACGCTCGATTACCGCCGCATGCGCCGTCAAGAACGTCCGCCACGTCTTACTACGTGCCTCGTCTAACCATCGCGCATCCGTCCTCACGTTGCGGTCCAATCTCAAATCCATGCCTGTATCTTACACCAAAATAGTTGCATGTACAACAACATGATGCTACCGTTCATTTAGTTGCACACACAACTACTCTGAGAGGACGTGTATCATGGACGGAGGAGTGAGGATCTCCGCTTACGACGACGGGCCGTTTCTGGTTACTGGGGCGGTGGAGATCACGGACTCGGCCGGGAACAGGTTCCCGGTGCGAAAGGAGACCGTGGCGCTGTGCCGCTGTGGGGCGTCGACGGGCAAGCCTTTCTGCGATGGCACGCATTCGAAGGTGGGTTTCCGGGCGGCGGAGAAGGCCGTAGGTGAGGCGTAGGAGGAATGCCGGCCGCGATGGCGCGGCGGCTGGATCAGGAGAGGAGCAACCTTGACGGTAAAGGAGATAACGCGCGAGGAGCTCAAAGCGAGGCTCGACAGCGGAGAAGCCGTGGTCGTGGTATAGACACTAGGGCCGGAATACTACGCGGACGCACACCTGCCGGGTGCGATCAACATCCCGCACACCGAGGTGGACGAATTGGCCCCGAGGCTGCTGCCGGACAGGTCGGCGCATATCGTCGTCTACTGCTCCAGCAGGGCATGCCAGAACTCGCCGCAGGCCGCGAGGCGACTGGTTGCCCTGGGCTACGAGAACGTCTACGACTACGAAGAGGGCAAGCAGGACTGGATAGCGGCCGGACTACCCACCGAAAGCGACGTCGTCGGCAAAGCCGTCTGAGCCTATCCAGGAGACCATGAATAACGTCGGGGACGAACGGAGCGCCCCCGGCGACCCTAGTACTTCCCGTCAAGCCCGAGTACGTCGCCCCGTCCGACTGTTCTCTGCGAACTCTCGCAGGGACCGTTGATCCTGGTGCTCATAGTCTGGTTGCCATGGGTACGCTCGGATACGTGGCTCAGCCCGAAGGTGTGACCACGCTCGTGCGTTATGACAGATTCGAGGTCGAACTTGTTTTTGCACGAACGCGCGCCGGGGTTCGTCGTCCACTGCACGGTCCCACGGGCGATCTTGATGTCGGAAGCCACGACCCTGTTAGGGCCGTGGCTGGTTGACGACGAAGTGCATGCAACCGCGAGAACGCCTCTCGGCAGGGTTCCGAAAGAGACGACGCTTGTCTGATCCACGCCGCTGCACTTTCCTCCCGGACTCACGTTGGCCGCCAAGCGAGTACGTCCCGCATAAGCCAATCCCGCTGTGACACGGTCTCCGAGACGGCACGTATTTCTCGTACTGGTGATGTTGGAACCGCCCCTGCGAATTGCAAGGCTAGTTGAGCGCAGTGTAAGCTCGCGGGGTTTGGTCCCCAAGTTGATGTAATAACGGAGTCCGCCTTCCACACTGTGGTCCAGGTTCGCGAAGCCGCTGTCACGGCATTCGTTCGGGCCGGTCGCCGAAAACCCTCCCGAAGTCTCCGCGCTCTGAGCCACTTCGGAGTCGTTGCCTACGTGCTTCAACTCTATAGCTCCATCATCGTAGTGGAGAATCTCCAACTCCTGGGCGCCCGTCATCGTCAGCGCCTCCACGTGGACGCTCTGCCCGCGGTCGGGGAGTGCGCTCCCGATACGGCCGTTCGTTATGACCTTCTCCTCGGCGGGACACTGCCCCTCCTCTATCCGGAAGGGCAAATCCCGAGCAGATATCTCATCGCTGGCGGACTTGCAGACTTCGAGCACCTTCGTACTCGTTTGAGCAGAGAGTGGCTGACCGAGTAGCCCCACCAGCAAGACTCCTAATGTCAGAGACGCTGCGAACGCAGCTATCCACTTCAAGTTGCATTCTTTCATAACCCCTCCTGGCAGCTCTCACTGGTCGTTTCACCGGCCTCGGCACATACCAAAAGATGCGCCTAATTACTTTATCGACCGATCCTTCGAGAACCTTTAATCAGTGTGGGATCCGAACGGAGGGTGCCCGGTCCCTGACTACGTCTTCCTGACTACGTCTTCCTGACTACGTCTTCCTGACTACGTCTTGAACTCGCTTACTCCCGCCAGCCAGCCAGAAACTCCTCCTGCTCCGGCGTCAGGGCGTCGACGCTCATGCCGACCGCGTCGAGCTTGGTGGTGGCGACCTCGTCGTCTATGGCCTTCGGGAGCAGGTGGACGCGGTTGTCCATCGAGGCGTGCTCACGGGCGAGGTGGTAGGCGCACAGCGCCTGGATGGCGAAGGTGAGGTCCATGATCTCTACGGGATGCCCGTCCCCCGCCGTGAGGTTGACGACCATTCCCCGGCCAATGAGGTGAAGTCTCTTGCCCTCCGCTAAAGTGAACTCTTCGATGTTGCGCCGCACCTCGCGCGAGCCGGATGAGGCGGACCGCAGGCCGTCCACGTCTATCTCCACGTCCACTCCGCCGGCGTTCGCCAGGATCACACCATCCCGCATCCGCTCGAAGTGTTGCGCCGCCAGCACGTCCCGGCTCCCGGTCGCCGTGATGAAGATCTCACCCATCTCCGCGGCCTCCATAGCCGGCAGCACGTCGAAGCCGTCGGCGTAGGCTTCGAGGCCGCGCACCGGGTCGATCTCACACACCGTTACGCGGGCGCCTAATCCCGCGGCGTAGCGGGCGATGCCCTTACCGCACCAGCCGTAGCCAAGCACCACGACCCGCTTGCCGCCGACCATCAGGTTCGTGTTCTGCATTATGGCCGTGAGCGTAGACTGGCCGGTGCCGTAGCGGTTGTCGAAGAGGTACTTGCAGCGGGCGTCGTTCGCCGCGATCACCGGGAACTCCAGAATCCCCTCTCGCTCCATCGCCTTGAACTTCGCCACCCCGCTCGTCGTCTCCTCCGACGCCCCCCGTACCCGCGACGCCAGCTCCCGCCGCGTCGTGTGCGCCAGGCGCGTGAGCCCGGCGCGGTCGTCTATAAGGACAGCCTCCTTATTTCCGGCCACCCGGTCGAGGACCTGCTCCATCGGCCGGTCGGCCTCCAGCGGGTCGGCGTCCGAGGATGCGTAGACCGTGACGCCCCGTTCGGCGAGGGCGGCGGCCACGTCGTCCTGCACGAAGAACGGGCCGGGGCTCGCCACCGCCACGTCCGCGCCGGCTTCGGCCAGCACGACGGTCAGGTAGGCGGTCTTCGCCTCTATCGGGAGGGCGACACCGACACCGAGCCCCTCGAACGTGCCGTCCTTCAGGTACTTGTCGCGGACGATATTCAGGACCGGCGAGTGTTCGGCGGCCCAGTCGATCTTCTTGTGCCCGTCCGGGGCGAGAGATGGGTCCTTAATAATGGAGCTGTTCTTTTGCATATCTACTCCTCTCTAACGCACACGGGACGTGCCGACTACCGACATCAAGATGTCGCGCCATCGAGCGCGGACCTTTCCTGTCCCGCACAACGATAGCCAACATCCTTTATACGAATCGCCGGTTCGCGGATCGTCGGCCCCACTATCTTGCACCCTCTCTCTCATCCCACGCAATATATGCGGTTGACCGCCGGTTACGCCACCCTCACCGGCTCCCGCGCTGCCGTCGGGCACGGATACTCGCGGAGAGTGTGCGGGACGATGAAAATGAGCTTGCTATACGGCGGCGCTTGCTGTTATA